>CAZUMV010000001.1:0-31733 GCA_964621435.1 uncultured Thiotrichales bacterium
CGCCGTGCAAGTCGCGCTGTGAATTATCTACGAAATATCGTTTACATAAAGCATCCAGGTTGTTTTTTTGCCCGGGATGCAACTCGCGCGCCATTTTAAGGGTATCCAAAATCTGGCAGTGATCGGCTATTTTACCAAAGTTCCGATCCTCTAAAATAGCAAACTCGGCATTAATAAAATCAGTATCAAAGTCGGCATTGTGTATAACAAGCTCTGCCCCGGCTACATACTGCAAGAACTCTTCACTGATATCTTTCATGAGCGGCTTATCTGCGAGGAACTCGCTCGTAATACCATGCACTGCAACCGCGCCATCGTCTATTTCGCGTTGCGGGTTAATATAGACATGATAATTATTTCCGGTATGGCGTCGGTCGATAAGTTCGACACACCCGATCTCAATGATTCTATGGCCATTAGAAGGATCCAGACCTGTGGTTTCGGTATCTAATACAATCTGACGCACTACTCACACTCCGCTAACATTTTATCAATGGCATCATTGGCTAACTGATCTGCCATTTCATTTTCAGGGTGGCCACTGTGGCCTTTAACCCATTTCCATTGAATCTCGAACTGCTGTACCAAAGCATCCAATTGCTTCCACAGATCAACGTTTTTTACGGGCTTGCGCGCAGCAGTCTTCCAGTCTCGCTGTTTCCAGGCCGGTAACCACTTCTGAATACCATCCATTACATAGCGTGAATCAGTGGTCACGGTAACCGCAATACGATCATTTCTTAACGAAGCCAAAGCCTCGATTACGGCAGTTAACTCCATACGATTATTAGTCGTCTCGACCGCCGAGCCGAGCAGTTTTTTTTCATGCTGCTGATACCGGAGTAAGGCGCCCCAGCCACCGGGCCCGGGATTTCCGCGACACGCACCATCAGTGAATATTTCTATTTCGGAGGCCATTTTTCCCTTGCAACCCGGGTACTTGGTTTGGCCACGGGTACCGGTCTCAATATTCGAGTGGGTGTCGCCCACTGTTGTTTTAGAGGTGTGAGACGAGTGACCCGCTTGCGCGCTTCAACAAGGTATCCACGCCCTTTTACTTTTCCCAGTAGATAATTCGTGCCGCGCATACCGACTTTTAACACCGGCGATTTAAAATGCTTATTGAGCGGTTGTCTATTCAGCATATGCGTTGTTTGGCATTCAAAGCCCAGCACCCCCAGCCAATCCCGCACTCGCATAGAGGTAAAACGCTGAAACTCTTCGTCGAAAGCACGCTGATACAAACCATAAGGAGAAAACGGCGTAATACCAAGAATAAACAATTTACCTTCCGCTACCAGTATCCGTTCAGCCTCGCGAAGCGTGGCATACGGGTCCGCTGATAGCTCTAAGGCATGCGAAAGCACCAGGACATCAACGCTGGCCGAATCAATCGGAAGATGGTCAGTGAGACAATGAAAGTCTCCGATTTTATTTTCTCCATTAAAACAGTGCATTACTGGAGAATTATCAAGTAAATTTACAGGAGAGTATCCCAGCTGTAGTGCGTAGTAGCCGAAACTTTTATCTAATGCACGACCTAGTTCCCGCTCCAGATCTTTCGCGAACTGGCGCCCTTCGGCCGATTGATACCATGATTTTAGTACATCTTCATTTTGCATAAATGCAAGATATCACGTCACTGTTGACTATAGCTAGTGACTGTATAAAACTGAACAGCATGATGAATGAGTGGCTCTGGTTGGATGCCGCTCTTTTTTTTAAGCAAAGGAATATTGCATGCATGCTGAGAGAAGCAATGGTGAACGAATAGTGTGTTTAAGAAATTTGGTATTCAAGCTGCTGACAATTGCGTTCGCCACATCGTTTCTCGCGGCCTGCGCAAGCAAAAATCCGGCCCCTACAATTACAGAAACTCCGGACATAGTGACTACCGCGTTACCCGAACCAGTCGCTAATGACATTGATACTATCGATCAACAGGAGATCCCTGCTGATCGCTCACTAGGAATAATTACTGAAGCGCCGGAGTTGGCGCTGGAATATCCGGACTCAGCCTGGAGCAGGCTCCGGACAAGTCAGGTGTTTACGGGTTATGAAAGCAACGCCGCGGTACTCCGGGAGATTGAATACCTAAGTAGCCGGCCTGATATGATCGCGCGCTTTGTGGCGCGTTCGGAGCCATTTTTAGTCTATGTTTTCGATCAATTGGAGCAAGAAAACCTGCCGCTCGAACTGGCTGTTCTGCCATATATAGAAAGCGCATATAATGCGGCGGCGACCTCCCGCAAAGGGGCTGCAGGATTGTGGCAGATCATGTTGGGAACAGCGCGAGATCTCAATGTACAGCAAACTATTTGGTATGACGGACGCCGTGACCTTGAAGAAAGTACGGCTTCAGCGATTAGCTATTTAAGATTTCTTAGCAACAAATTCGAGCAAGACTGGCTACTCAGTTTGGCAGCGTACAACGCCGGTCACAACAAAGTCAGGAAGTTGATCGAACGCAATCAGCGTCAAAATAAAGCCGCTACCTTTTGGGATTTGAAGCTACCAAAAGAAACCAAAACATACGTACCAAGGTTTCTTGCTTTTCTGGAAATCCTGAAACATCCGGAGCAGTATGCTATTGAGTTGCCGCATATAGATAATGAGCGTGTGATTACCAGCATTGATGTCGCGCGTCCGGTTGATATTTCGGCTTTGAATGCGAAATTGGGGTTAGCCAAGAACGTCCTGTCGTCACTTAATCGTGGTTATATTCGTGACGTAACGCCCCCGGGAAAAACAAGCTGGGCCCTGATCGTGCCGAACACGGTTAGTGCTCAAGCAAGTTCGACCATTGCACAGATGCCCGTTCCTGACTTAAGTAATCATACCTTGACCCATCGAATTCAAAGAGGCGAAACGCTATCGCATATTGCGCGTCGTTATGGCGTAAAAATCTCACACATCCAACGAATCAATAATCTCCGTAGTTCACGTATACGAGCTGGAAAAAAACTAACTATTCCAGCCCCTGTGCTAACAGCTGCCGGTAACAATAATGAATTCATCGGGGCTGGCAAACACGTGGTCAAACGCGGCGAAAGTCTATGGTTGATTGCGCGTCGATATGACTTGTCGGTGAGCCAAATATCCGAACTGAACGAACTTGATATCGGGCAACCTTTGATGCCCGGACGAATTCTGACAATTCGGTGATAATTAACTCTAAATCTCGAACTTAGTGTGACTTATGTGGCATTATTGATACAGGCGTCGATGTTAAAATCGCGCGTATATCCGCAAACGCGACAGACTTTAATCTGGCTCGGGGCTAAGACGGACAAGAAATCGAGTTTTTTCAGGCTAAAATGGACCTTTTAGAATATCAAGACATTATCAGAAGTTGCTCGCCAGTCGACATGCTGGAAGAGCAGTATTTTGAGAATTTGTTAAAAAAGTCCGAACTGATAGAAGCCGTAACAGGCGACTTTTTCTTTGAGTCCGGAGATAACGATAGAGATTACTACTTTTTGCTGAAAGGTGACGTCGAACTGGTCACTGACGATGACACAATAATCGAGCTTATTTCAGCGGGTTCGAAAGAAGCAAAACAAGCAATTGCACCGACCGTTCCTAGAAAAGTTAACGCCCGCGCGAGTAGCATCGTCGCCTTGGTCTGCCGGATACCCGCGGACATGTTGGATATCATGCTGACATGGGAAAAAACCGGTCAGTATGAGTCGGCAAAAAATGTCGATGAGGATGCCGCCCAAAATCAAACCGAGCTAGGCGAACTGGATTCACAACCCTCTGAATCTGACTCTGGCGGCGAAGACTGGATGACCATGATGCTGCAAAACAGCGTTTTTCAACGGATTCCGGCATCTAATATTCAAGCGGCATTAATGCGCATGTCCGAAGTTGAATTTTCGGCCGGGCAAACGGTTTGTGAGCAAAATAGCGAAGGTGACTATTTTTATATTCTCAAGACCGGCGAGTGCGCCGTCATCCGTCGTTTAGCAACCAAGGGAAAAGTTGTGAAACTGGCCGAGCTAAAGCCTGGCGATACCTTTGGCGAAGAAGCACTAATATCGGAAAAGAAACGCAACGCCAGCATCGTCATGACCCATGACGGCACCGTAATGCGCCTGTCTAAAGATGATTTCTTATCGTTAATGCACGTGCCGGTAGTTCAGTACATCAACACCAAAGATGCGGTGGAAATGCACCTACGGGAAAAGGCTATCTGGATCGATACCCGTCTACCCAATGAATATATGCAGGGTCATTTAAAAAATAGCGTCAACGTGCCACTGGTGACTCTGCGCATGAAGTTGAGGCAAATGAACAAAGACCGTAAGTATTTACTTTACTGCGATAACGGTTCACGCAGCTCGGCCGCTGCATTTTTGATGAGCAGTCGCGGCTTTGACTCATTTGTACTGCAAGGCGGAATGGAAACTTTACCCGCTTCGATCCTGGAAAAATCGGCATAACAGCCATTCGTGCCTAAAAATACGACTTTCTATCAAGAATTCTAAAAACGACCCTGATTATGTGATGACGGTAGGGTTTATAATGCCCTAAAATGACAGTAGAGCTCCCTTTTTGGTATAAATGCAGGTTGTTTCATTAACAAATACCGGAATACCACTTGGTGAGCGCTAACATTTCGGCATGGAATGCCTCATCTTTCACAAGCAAGGATTGCAATAGCGTTATGCAAATGGGACTAACAAGTCAGACACAACCGCGCAAAGACAAACAGACCAAAAGGCCAGATGTCATTTTAAACAATTATCGAATTGGAGAAGAAATTGGACGCGGCTCGATGGGCACAATCTATTCCGGTGAAGAGCTTAAGACCGGGCGTCCAGTTGCGATAAAGATCTTCGTTTTCGAAAACCTTGATGAGGTTAACGCGGAGATTTCACGGCGCTCATTTCAGCAAGAACTTCTCACGACTGGCAGCTTGGTGCACAACAATATCGTAACTATTTATGATGCCGAGTCTCGTGACGATAAAGCCTTTATTTTTATGGAGCCGCTACCCGGATACGATCTGCGGCATTTTATAGAACAGCAACAAACCCTAAATTTGGAGCAGATTCTGGATTTATCCGTTCAGTGTGCTTTAGCGCTGGACTACGCACATCGAAACAATATTGTGCACATGGACATCAAACCCGGGAATCTCATGTATTGCCCGAAGCTTCAGGTTCTTAAAATTACCGACTTTGGCGTTGCCCATTACATGGGAACCTACCGGCAGACCGACAAGGTTCTAGGTAGCCCCTCATATATGTCACCGGAACAACTCAGCGGCAAGCCGGTGGATGGTCGCTCCGACATATTTTCTCTGGGAGTGGTGATGTTTCATTTACTCTGTGGTCGTCTGCCATTTATTTCTAATGATATGCGCGACATGATGGGCAAGATCGTCAATAAGTCGCATCCTGACGTAACCCTACTGCGGACTGACTTACCAACGAGTGTGCGTGGCATTATGGATAAAGCGCTCGCTAAAAATCCGGATGACAGATATCAACGAGGGCATGAAATGGCGGTTGATATGAAAATGTGCCTCAACCGGCTAATAAAACATACCAACAAGGGCTAATTTGAATATGGATTTATCGGGTGTTCTGGAAATAGCTGGTCGGACAGACACAGGCATGGTGCGACAACAAAACGAGGACAGCGTTGGCGAGTCTTCCGAACTAGGTGCAGTGGTCGTGGCTGATGGTATGGGCGGCTATGCATCTGGTGAAGTTGCGAGCGCTATTGCGGTAAACACAGTTCTAAATTACCTGCATGAAAAACTACCTGAAACACCACCAGGCAAGTTTGATGAAGAAACCGGCTTCAGTCTTGAAAGCATTCATCTACGCGAAGCTATCAAGCGCGCTAACGAAACCATTTTCGATGCCGCCAATAAACACTCCGATTACAACGGTATGGGTACTACGATCGTTATGGGTCTTTTCCACGACAATCGGCTAACGATAGCCCACGTAGGAGATTCACGTATCTACCGGGTCCGTAACAATAAAATGGAACGAATGACCTCCGATCATAATTTGTTGCAAGAATTGGTCGACCGAGGGTTTTACTCCCAGGAAGAAGCCGAAACGTCGCTCAGTAAAAATCTGGTTACCCGAGCACTGGGTATCGAAAGATCGGTAGCGGTAGATATAACCGAAGTTGAGGTGCTTCCTAACGATTTATTCGCCCTGTGCTCTGATGGTTTGCATGATATGGTGGATGATGAGGACATTCTCTTAACTATCAATACGTTTAATGATAATCTTCCACAACTGGCTGAGAAATTGGTGGCGCTAGCTAACGAAAGCGGTGGTCGAGACAATATTTCTGTAGTGCTATCCAGGGCAAGGATGTCCTTCCCGGCCAGCAGACCATGGCATAAAAAAGTCATGGATTTACTTTTTTAAATACGGTGTAGTTTATATGTCAAAACTCGTTCTTTCATTGGATGACAAACGATTAGCTGAAGTAACTATCGACAAGGATGTAATGACGATAGGAAGACGCAAAGACAGCGACATAGTCATTGAAGATAAAGCGGCCAGCGGTCGTCATGCCAAGCTCGTTACGCTACTTAACGATTCTTTTATTGAAGACCTCGGGAGTACCAATGGTACGTACGTTAACGGGGAGCCAATTAAAAAGCATGCGCTCAACGATAAAGACATCGTAACTGTTGGCAAACATGTGTTGCGCTATGCTCATGAAGATTCAGGTGCCGGGGTCGAAAAAACCGTCCTCAACAAAGACGAACCGCGCTTGCAAATTTTGAACGGCCCGAATACCGGCGCGCAAATATCGTTAACCAAACGTTTAACGACTATCGGCAAACCCGGCACTCAGGTCGGTGCTATCACGCACCGTTCAAATGGCTTTTACTTCCTGAATATTGACTCGGACGAAACCAATATTACACCACCAATGTTGAATGGTTCTCCCGTTGAAAGCCGCGCCCTGCCTCTTAAGACTCACGATGTGATCGAATTGGCTGGAATCAAGATGGAATTCATTAGTCACTAAGTTCACCGCTTTGGTGTGACTAGCTTCACATTTCCTTGCATAGTTGGGAGTAGTTCACAGCGCCCGCCGTTTTTTCGAGTATCCTACACACAAGCGTGATTTAGGTTCTGACTTTACGTCATCTTGCATCTAAGATGGTTAGCGATGAACGACGTTACGCCTATCAGGTATCGATCTAGACGAAGGAATCAGTACGACGTGACCGATAGTATCCAAGTTACTAGTCCGAATGATGTTTGCAAGGAAGTGCTACATATCTATTCGGGGCTGCATAGCGAAGAGCAATTTACTTCGCTACTGCAAACTATGTTCAACGACTTCACCGACTTATACACCGGTCACTATCCTGGCTATCACGCTTGCGATACGCTTTACCATGATATTCACCATAGCTTAGATGTTACCTTGGCAATGGCGCGTTTAATGGGTGGTTATGAGCAACAGAACCCACGCAAAAGTCTCGGCGAAGACCGATTTATTCTAGGTATTGCATGCGCCCTTTTTCATGACTCCGGATTAATAAGACGCGAGGAAGATACTGCAGTCAACGGTGCTATGTACATGCCAACCCATGTACAACGTAGTGGTGAGTTTTTATCTGCCTATCTCGAGTCGATTGGACTTAAAAGACTCGCTAAAATTGGCACTCGATTGCTGCATTTTACGGGTTATGAAATTAAAATCGCGAACATTGATATCCACGGCATAAAAGATCGCGAGCTTGGCAATTTACTCGGCACCGCAGACCTCATCGCACAAATGGCCGACCGCTGCTATTTGGAAAAATGTCGTGACCGCCTTTTCCCGGAATTTGTTTTGGGTGGTATGACAGATGCGTTTAATGACGCTGGTGGTACTGGTATTGAGACACCCGAAGACCTGTTACGACAAACGCCCCAGTTCTTTCGTGACTTCGCCATGGATCGCCTTGAAAATCAATTTAAAGGTGGCTATCGCTACGCGAGCGCTTTCTTTAAAGGCAAGAATCCGTACATGGAAGAGATATATAACAATCTGGTATATATCGACGCGATCATTGAGGCAGCCGACTTTTCTTTGTTAAGACGAATCCCCCCTAAAACAGCTGGCGATAAGGCCTTTCCTTATCACTTACTTCCCGGCAATCGCCGAAAAAGATCTGCCCAATAATCTCTGTTCGTAGAGATATTCTTTAAAGTCACCGCAAAGCCGTTTATGATACGGCGCTTCTAACAGTGATTCTGGAGTAAGGTATGGGTTGTCTTGATGGCAAACGCGCCCTGATTGTTGGTATCGCAAGTAATCGTTCAATTGCTTACGGGATAGCCAAGTCTATGCGGCGTGAAGGCGCCGAACTCGCCTTCACTTATCAGAATGAAAAACTCAAACCGCGGGTTGAAAAGTTCGCTGCAGAATTTGGTTCTGATCTGGTTATGCCATGCGAAGTCACAAGTGATGACGAAATCAACCGGGTTTTTGACACGCTCGGCAAGACCTGGGACGGGTTAGATGCACTGGTACATTCTGTCGCCTTTGCGCCGAAAGAGTTACTCGAGGGCCATTTTCTGGACAACGTCAGTAGAGAGGGTTTTCAGTCAGCGCTCGATGTCAGCGTATATAGCCTTATCGGGCTCGCCAAGGCAGCGCATCCAATGATGACAGGTCGCGATAGCGCAATCCTGACATTGTCGTATTTAGGGGCAGTACGCGCACTACCTAACTACAACATGATGGGAGTAGCCAAAGCGGCACTCGAAGCGACCATTCGCTACCTGGCTTACAGTATGGGGCCGGAGGGCATTCGCGTTAACGGTATCTCAGCAGGACCAATCCGGACGTTGGCTGCATCGGGTGTTAGTGATTTTAGAAAACTACAAAAGTCCGTGGCAGCCGCCGCCCCACTCGGTCGTAACGTGACGATCGAAGAGGTCGGTGATACCGCAGCATTTCTGTGTTCCGATCTGGCCAGTGGTATTACTGCCGAGATCAGTTATGTCGATGCCGGCTATAGCACCGTGGCATCCGGAGATTAGACGCTGGTTAGATTAAATTTCTAGGCCAGGTCGTTAACGAGACTTGCACGTTGCGGGTCTGACAACGACACTTTATGCAAGTAATATGGATGATCTATACCGATCTCGATGGCGTCGCCAGCTTTAGCCGCGGCAACCATCTCATCGCTTAGCTCGAAGCGCATGAAATGTACGCTGGAAGTCTTAACGTCATTTTCGCGCTCCAGATCCTCATCAGCGATAGCGGTCACCTGCCCTAGTTCGCCAACCTGAACCCAGCTCATGCGTTCGATGCCGATCATTTTCGCTAGTTTTTCGGCGCGCTCAACCGGGTCAGGAAATTCAATCATCATGGTGGCTTTCCAATTCGCACCATCAGGCAGCATCGGGTTGTAGGACTCCAACTCCTCTTCGATACCGGCAGCGTCAAAAATTTTTTCTACCCGCAACATTTCTTGAATTTGATATTGAATCGTAAGTTTGTCTTCAAATAGAAAATTGACCGCCGGCCCAATCGCAATCCGCCGGTCTTTTTTATGGCTCATGACCTTTTGCCTATATGCTGGTCGTTCTTCGGAGTATTTTTCTAGCGTCATTAGATCTGATCGGCTTAGTGGTTTCATAATATCTCTCGCTTGTTATCAAATACCGTATGCATGCCGTAACAAACTTAACGGTGCATCGGGTTTGCTGTCATCATCCATCGCATGTGCAATCTGGGCGCCCGCCATGGGACAATCGCTGCCATAATGATCTGCCTCTGATTGCTTGATTTTACGCACCACTGGCCGCGCAATTTTCATTGATTTCTCGTGAAACTCATTTTTTACAGCATAGGTGCCATCGTGTCCGGAACAACGCTCGATCGCGTCTATACTCGTGTCTGGTATTAACTTAAGGACTTCACGGGTTTTTAATCCAATTTTTTGAACCCTGACATGACAGGCCGCGTGATACGCGACCTTTCCTAACGAGTTCTTGAAGTCTGTTTTGAGTAACCCTTCTTTGTGTCTGAGCATTAGATATTCGAAAGGATCAAAAATATGATCTCTGACCTTTAACACTTCGGCATCGTCCGGAAACATCAATGGCAGCTCCTGTTTGTACATCAAAACACAGGACGGGATTGGCGCGATAATATCGTAACCTTGATCAATTAATTTCGCCATAATCGGGATATTGATATCTTTATTTTTCTCGACTGCATCGAGGTCACCTAATTCCAGTTTTGGCATCCCGCAACACTTTTCTTTTTCTTGCAAAATGGTAGGTATATTGTTGTGTTCGAGCACAGCAAACAAATCGCTGAGTAACTGGGGTTGATTGTGCTTGCCATAACAAGTGGCATAAACAGCAACTTGCCCACGGGTTCTTCCGGCGGCCACTGGTTTGGTATCTGCATGCCCTGGATTTTTTTTGCGTAGGGATTTGAGCGTATGGTTGCCGTGATATTCCGGCAACACGGCATCCTTGTGAATGCCCAGTGTTGAACTTAAAGCAGTCCTGACGACTTTGTTTTTGGCTGCGCTATTTACCACGGTGCTAATAACCGGAATGCTGGCCAAGGAGCCAACCATATCAGTCGCCGAGACGATCTTATCGCGCTGTTTTACGCCAATATTTTTCTTTTTGAATGTTTTCGCACGGAGCATCAAATGTGGATAGTCGACGTTCCATTCATGCGGCGGCACATAAGGACATTTAGTCAAGTAACATAGATCGCACAAGTAGCAGTTATCAACGACATCCCAATAATCTTTCTTGGCCACGCCATCAACTTCAAAGGTGTCACTCTCGTCGACCAAATCAAACAAAGTAGGAAAAGACTCGCACAGGCTCACACAGCGTCGGCAGCCATGACAAATGTCGAATACGCGCTCCAGCTCAGCGAATAGCGATTCTTCATTTAAAAAGTCCGGATCTTTCCAGTTTAAAGGGTGTCTAGTGGGCGCCTCAAGGCTGCCTTCGCGATAATCGCTGGCCATTAAGCATTAAATCCTTGTTTTACGGGGGAGAGTTTCGCCAGGCCCGAGTACAGACCTGGCGATGGTTGTAACTACTAACCGTCTAGCGTATCGAGCGCCTTTTGAAACCGGTTTGCGTGCGATCGTTCTGCTTTGGCTAATGTTTCAAACCAATCTGCGATTTCATCGAAGCCTTCATCTCGCGCGGTTTTCGCCATACCAGGATACATATCGGTATATTCGTGGGTTTCGCCAGCGATTGCCGCTTTGAGGTTCGAATCTGTAGCACCAATGGGCAAGCCCGTAGCTGGATCACCAGATTCTTCCAGGTATTCCAGATGACCGTGTGCATGTCCGGTTTCGCCTTCTGCAGTTGAACGAAAAACTGCAGCAACGTCATTGTAACCTTCTATGTCAGCCTTCGCCGCAAAGTACAAATAACGTCGGTTCGCTTGAGACTCGCCGGCGAACGCCTCTTTCAAGCTATTTTCTGTTTTACTACCCTTAAGTGTAGTCATGGATGGAGCTCCTTGTAGTGGATCAATTAAACTGTTTCAAACAAATGATATCAAACGCAACCGGCTAAATTTAGAACCTGTCTAAATCCAGCATGTATACTCTATCACTGCGAGAATACTTGTCAACAGTGATTGACCCTATCAACCAAACCGAGTATTTTCTTCGATCAAATTTTTACGGCTGAATCCTATGACAAAAGCAACGAAACCCAAAAACTTTGAGGCGTCACTCAAGCAGCTCGAAAAAATTCTGACGAGTATGGAAGAAGGCGGCCTATCTTTGGAGGCATCGCTGAAAAGTTTTGAAGAAGGTATTGAGTTAACCCGCCATTGTCAAAAATTACTGCAAGAAGCTGAACAAAAGGTCGTCGACCTCGGCGAAGAAGCATAGGAACGAGTGTCCCAATTGCAAAGCTTTGAAGAGGCCTCCCCCTTTTTGCGCGAGCGCATTGAACGCGTCCTGGAAACATGGTTGCCAGAGACGTCCGTTGAACCAAAAGACCTGCATTCGGCAATGCGTTACAGTACATTAGACGCCGGTAAAAGAATACGACCGATATTGGTCTATGCTACGGGTTATTGTACCGGCCAAGACCTGGCGCAACTGGATGGGCCAGCTGCGGCAATTGAACTCATTCACGTCTATTCCCTCATCCATGACGATCTGCCATGTATGGACGACGACGAGCTTCGACGCGGCAAACCAACCTGCCACATACAATTTGGCGACGCGACAGCGACTCTGGCCGGTGACGCTTTGCAAGCGCTGGCGTTTCAAATTATCGCCGAAGACCCGCACTCGTCTGACGATTCAACAGTCAAAGTGCAGATGATGAAATTACTTTCCAAAGCATCCGGATCACTCGGGATGGCCGGTGGCCAGGCGATAGATCTTGCAGCAACAAATGTAACCCTGCCAATTGAAGATCTCGAGAACATGCATCGTTTAAAAACGGGTAAGCTCATCAGTGCGTGTATTGATATCGCCTGCGCAAATAAACCTGATATTGATGAGCAGCAACTTAAAGGCTTGCGCCAGTATGGCAGTGATATTGGCCTCGCCTTTCAGGTTAGGGATGATGTGATAGACGTCATTAGCGATACCGAAACTCTGGGCAAAGCAGCCCGCGCCGATCAAGATCTCAATAAGCCAACTTTTCCAAGTGTGATTGGACTGGATGCATCGATTAAAAAAGCCGAACAATTACGCCATTCCGCCCTCGCGGCGCTCGATTGTTTCGGCAATGAAGCAGCGTTATTGCGTGAAATTGCAAACTTCATTGTCTCGCGCCAGTATTAAACGCTGTCCGGGCGCAGTTCCGGTCAAAGTAATGTTAATATTCTAGTATGAGTTATCCGCTTCTCGATCAAATAAGCCTGCCCACAGACCTAAAGCAGTTGGCACGCACCAGCTTGCCTGCTCTCGCCGCTGAGCTCAGAGCTTTTATCATCGACTCGGTATCCAAGTCAGGTGGACATCTGGCTTCCGGTTTAGGTGTGGTTGAATTGACCATTGCCTTACACTATGTATTCAATACACCGGATGACCGAATTGTCTGGGACGTAGGTCACCAGTGCTACCCGCATAAAATTCTAACTGGTAGACGTGAAGAAATGCCCAGCATGCGCAAAAAGGACGGGCTTGGCGGGTTTCCAAGGCGCGAGGAAAGCGAATACGACACTTTCAACACCGGACATTCCAGCACTTCAATCAGTGCCGCTCTGGGGATGGCAGTCGCAGCCGCCAAGCAAGGACTGCCCCGTAAAGCGATCGCTGTGATCGGCGATGGCGCAATGACTGCCGGGTTGGCATTTGAGGCGATGCATCACGCGGGCTCAATAAAAGAAAACTTGTTAGTCATACTCAATGATAATGATATGTCGATATCGCCGAATGTTGGCGCTTTGTCTGAGTATATGGCGCGTGCCATGTCGAACAAGTTATTATTGTCAGTGCGTGAAGGTGGCAAAGAACTGCTTAGTGCTGTGCCACCATTTAAAGACTTTGCAAGGAAAGCTGAAGGACACGTTAAAGGTATGATGACCCCGGGTACGTTGTTCGAAGAACTCGGGTTTAATTATATTGGTCCCATAGATGGCCATGATGTAGAGCTGTTAGTGCGAACACTGGACAACGTCAAGAGTATTCGCGGACCGGTTTTAGTGCATATTAAAACTGCGAAAGGAAAAGGCTATAAACTTGCCGAACAAGCGCCCACAACGTATCACGGGGTGAGTGCCTTTGACCCTGAAAAAGGCATGCAGAAAAAAACTGCCAGCATGCCAACATATAGCGCGATCTTCGGGCAGTGGATGTGTGACCAGGCGCAAGTCGATGAAAAACTTCTGGGCATCACACCGGCAATGCGTGAAGGTTCCGGCCTGGTGGAGTTTTCCAAGAAATATCCTGATCGATACTATGATGTGGCAATCGCCGAACAACATGCATTAACATTAGCGGCCGGCATGGCCTGCGACGATATGCAGCCAGTGGTAGCAATTTATTCAACATTTTTGCAGCGCGGTTACGATCAATTGGTTCACGATATCGCACTGCAAAATCTACCGGTATTGTTCGCTATTGATCGCGCCGGACACGTCGGCCAAGATGGTGCAACCCATGCGGGAAGTTATGATCTGGCATTTATGCGTTGCTTGCCCAACATGGTGATTATGACCCCGAGCGATGAAAATGAGTGCCGTAAAATGCTTTCAACCGGATATGCCTATCAGGGTCCTGCAGCGGTTCGTTACCCTAAAGGCGTCGGCGCGGGGATCGCCGTCGAGCCAACCCTTGAGACTATTACGATCGGAAAAGCCGAGTTAGTCCGCAAAGGTAAGAAAGTCGCGCTACTGGTATTTGGTACGCTGTTACACCCGGCCCTTGAAGTTGCAGAAAAACTGGATGCGACGGTGGTCGACATGCGGTTTGTCAAACCACTCGACCAAGGACTCATCCAGCTTATGGCCGAAAGCCATGAAATTCTTATAACGATCGAAGAAGGCATGATTGCCGGTGGCGCCGGTAGTGCTGTATCTGAATACCTGAATAGCGCTGGAATTCAGCGCCCGATGGTGCAAATCGGCATACCTGATCGCCACTACGAGCATGCTAGCCGCGAAGAACAGCTTGCGGATTCCGGCCTCACCGCGGAAGGGATTTTGAATCAAATAATGCAGCACCCGAGCTGCAGTGATTGCATTAGTGACATAGCTTCTATACCATCCTGAACTTGCTCACGCACTACCATTAGCACGACTATGTTTACCTTAAAAATTGTAACCGATTTCGCCGCTGCGCATACCCTCCGGGATTATCCTGGTGCGTGCAACCGAATGCATGGACATAACTGGAAAGTCGAGGTCGAAGTTTGCGGCACTGAACTCGACCAAATGGGCATGCTGGTAGATTTCAAAAAGATTAAAAAGTCCACCAAAGAAATCACCGAGCGTCTGGATCATTACTATCTTAACGATATCGCTCCATTTACAGAAACCAACCCCACTGCCGAAAATTTGGCACAGTACTTTTTTGAAGAACTTCAAAAACTCATTACGGCCGGAAACACTACAGTAAGTCAGGTAACCCTGTGGGAAACAGAAAGAGCTTGTGCAACCTACTCGGCAAATAAAACGAAATGACTCAAAAAAACGACCCTATCGCCGATGTTCAAAGCCAAACCGACCAACGCGAACTTGCGATTAGTAAAGTTGGCGTACGTGGTATAAAGCATCCAATCACTGTGCTTTGTACAGACGGCAAAGAACAACACACTAGCGCGCAAATCGACATGTACGTTAATCTGCCGCACGATCAAAAAGGAACGCATATGTCGCGTTTTTTAGAGTTATTGAATGCGCAGCAGATTGTCGTTTCAGCTGCTAATCTTGAAGAACTTCTAAGCACCATGACCGCAAAACTGGATGCAAAGAATGGTTTTATAAATATCGCATTTGATTATTTTATTGAAAAAACCGCGCCTGTTTCCGGCGCCAAAAGTTTAATGGACTATCGGGTTAGCTATCGATGCGAGAAAATTGACGTAAACACTACCATCACGCTCGAACTTGTGGTGCCAGTCACCAGTCTGTGTCCGTGCTCAAAAAAAGTTGCCGACTATGGAGCGCATAATCAACGCTCGCACATTACAGTTAGCTTACCGATAAGCTCAAATATAAATATACATGATGTCGTTGCCCTGATTGAGAAACAAGCATCGAGTGAATTATATGGTGTGTTAAAAAGACCTGACGAAAAACACATTACCGAGCGCGCTTACGACAATCCAAAGTTTGTAGAAGACCTGATCCGTGATATCGCCGGTGATCTAGGCCAGCACCCTGCCATTACGAGTTTTACCGTCGCCGCCGAAAATTTTGAGTCTATCCACAATCATTCAGCCTACGCGGTTATAGAAAGCAGCTAACTACGTTTAGCTACCCCCCGTCAGGAGCACTTTCTACCGCTTCTTCAACCACTTCTTCTACTGCTTCCTCAACGGCGTCGGACACTGCTTGCTCCGGCTCATCCGGAATGCTGTAGTTTTCATCACGCTTGGGCAGGACCAATTCAGGTGGTACCGATAAATCTTTAACGCTGCCGCTATCTTCATAACTCGAGTCGCGTTTAAGAATCGAACAACCAGATAATACCGCTACGACCAATATGCCAAATAACAAGTTACTTTTCATGCTAACTCCTAGTTAAAATTTCTGCGTGGACTAGCGCTGCCATCAGGCGCGAGTGGTATTCACTCGACAGCTTTGTCAGCGGTAGTCGTATTTCGTCTTGCATCAGCCCCATCTCGGCGAGGCACCATTTTACCGGTATAGGGTTTGCTTCAACAAACAAATCTTGATGTAGCTTGATTAGTTTTTCATCTAACGTCTCTGCCAAAACGGTATCAGCAGCGAGACATGCCTGACACAATTGTGCCATCAAGGCAGGCGCACAATTGGCAGTCACCGAAATGACACCATGCCCGCCAGCAAGCATAAACGCACGCGATGTTAAATCATCTCCGCTTAGCAAACAAAATTGGTCGTCGTCGGACAAATCCAGCATTGACTGCAGACGGTCCAAGTCGCCAGTCGCATCTTTAATGCCAACGATATTGTCCGTAACCGCTAAGGCGGCGACCGTTTCAGGAAACATATCTACGGCGGTTCGTGATGGGACATTATATAAGAGCTGTGGAATATCGACGGCCGTAGCAATTGCTTGAAAATGTTTGATCAGTCCGAGCTGGGTTGGCTTGTTATAGTATGGCGTTACCAAGAGTGCGGCATCAGCCCCAACGTTGGCCGCTTGAGAAGTCATCTCGAGCGCCTCTGCGGTGGAATTAGAACCCGTCCCCGCAATGACCGGCACACGCCGGTTGACGGTCTTGACTGTATGCGCAATGACCTCAATATGCTCGTCTGGCGTCAAGGTTGCGGATTCCCCGGTAGTGCCAACAGACACTATGCCTTCAGTGCCATTACTTATGTGCAATTCGACGAGTCTATCCAATGCGGAAAAATCGACTAAACCACCTTTCTGCATGGGCGTAACCAGCGCCACCATGCTACCTTTAAACATAACCGTCTCCGTGATCCCCACTGCTATGATACGTGGAGGCTAATTCACACACAACCTATATAGCACTCGCTCGAAAGCCTCGCACCGCACCAATGAAGTTTGTGTATGATTACTCTGTATATCACTAAAACTATTGGATCAGGAAAGAATTATGGGAAAAACAGCAGTCGGTAAAAAGGTGCCTGCTTTTAGTGCGATAACCAGCGGCGATAAAAAAATAAAACTCAGCGACTTTCGTGATGCGCAAAATGTAGTGCTGTATTTTTACCCTAAAGATAACACGCCCGGTTGTACTACTGAGGGGCAAAACTTTCGTGACCTCTATAAAAAATTTAAAAAGTATGATACCGAAATATTAGGCGTATCTAAAGACAGTATTAAAAAACATGATAATTTCATTGAAAAACATTCATTTCCCTTTGCATTAATTTCCGATCCCGACGAGAAATTGTGCAAGTTGTTCGATGTAATCAAGGAAAAAAACATGTATGGAAAAAAATATATGGGAATTGAGCGCAGCACATTTTTAATCGACAAGTCGGGAAAATTAGCCTATGAATGGCGAAAAGTCCGGGTCAAAGGACATGTGGAAGATGTTCTGGAACAAGTCCAGGCGTTAGAAAAACAGAACGCATAATTAGATGACAGCACAAAAAACGTATGTTCTCGATACCAATGTTTTAATGCATGATCCAGCGGCACTGTTTCGGTTTGCCGAACACGATGTCTATTTACCTATGGTTGTCCTTGAAGAGCTCGACAACAATAAAAAAGGGATCAGTGAAGTTGCCAGGAACGTCAGACAAGTTGGTCGTTTTATCGACGCCTTAATCGCCGCCAACCCAGATGCACCACTGGAGCACGGACTAGCCCTGTCGGTGTCACAGAACTTTAATGATCAGCAAGACGAGCGCGCCGCCGGGACATTATACTTTCAACATGACGCGCCTGAGCATCCGTTACCGGCAAATTTCCCGGGCGACCTGCCCGATAATCAAATTCTAGCCGCTGCCTACGACTATAAACAGAAACACGAAAACCGTCAGGTTGAGCTAATTTCGAAAGATATCAACTTGCGCATTAAAGCGTCGATTCTTGCCATAAACAATCAAGACTACACCACCGACAAAGTGCTGGACGATGTGGATTTATTGTACCGGGGTAGTACAGAATTTGATCAGGAATTCTGGAACGAACACGTCATCGACCCAGTGTCCGGCTCAGAAACAGGTCTAGTTATAGATAAACTTACAGGGCCTGAAATTGGCAGCCTCTATCCAAACCAATGTTTGAGTATCAAGCAGAACGAAACCGTCTATGAGGCGATCGTAAAGACCGTAACACCAAATCACGCGCTAATTAAACGCGCCACAGATTACAGTGCCAATAGTGGTCTATCCGTATGGGGCATCCAGGCGCGGAATCCCGAACAAAACTTTGCCCTCAATCTACTGCTCGACCCCGAGGTCGATCTGGTCACAATTATGGGCACCGCAGGTACCGGTAAAACCTTATTAACACTTGCCGCAGCACTTCACCAGACGCTTGAAGAGCGCACTTATAAAGAAATCATAATGACTCGCGTAACGGTACCGGTTGGAGATGATATCGGGTTTTTACCGGGTACAGAAGAAGAAAAAATGTCGCCCTGGATGGGCGCCTTGATGGACAATCTTGAGGTTTTGAACGGGAGTGATTCAGGCGCATGGGAGCGTGATGCTACGGCGGGATTTCTACAAAACCGAATCACGATAAAGTCACTAAATTTTATGCGTGGCCGAACCTTCCTTAATCGATTTATTATTCTCGACGAAGCGCAAAACCTTACTGCAAAACAAATGAAAACCCTGATTACGCGAGCCGGGCCCGGTACCAAGGTGATTTGCTTAGGCAATGTCGCCCAGATCGATACACCATATCTTACCGAAACAACGTCTGGTCTAACATATGTCGTCGACAGCTTTAAACACTGGGGTCATTCAGGACATATCATTTTAACCCGTGGCGAAAGATCGCGCCTCGCAGATTATGCTGCGGACGTCTTATAGGGACAGCTCAGTCCAAGGTGCAGCACGTTGTTTTTAAGTGCTCGCTATTTCTGTCTCGGCCAGCTCTGGTTCTTGCGGCCAAAGATTGATAACTACATCTATTAACGTTGCCAGAGGTATAGCAAAAAATACGCCCCATATACCCCAGATACTTCCAAATATAAGAATAGCGGCAATAATAACCGTAGGATGCAAATTCACAACTTCCGAAAACAATACGGGTACAACCACATTGGCATCGACAAACTGGATTACCGCATAAACCACAACGACCCAGTAGAACTCGGGTACCAAGCCCCACTGAAAGTAGGCGATCATGATTACTGGAACGGTAACCGTCGCAGCTCCAACATAGGGGATTATTACGGAAAGACCAACCAGTAGTGCTAACAACACCGCGTAATTCAAGCCTAAAAGAGAAAAAGCGATAAATGAAATAGTGCTGATAATAACGATCTCGATAAATTTACCACGCACATAACTCGCAATCTTGAGATTCATCTCATGCCAAAACTCATTGGTTAACTCACGTTCCGCCGGTAAATGCGCTCCGACCCAGTCTATTAATTTCCATTTGTCTTTGAGAAAGAAAAAAATCAATACCGGCACTAAAATCAGATAAATCGCAAGTGTTACTAAATTATCAATTGAAGCAATTGATCGAGATAACACGAGATCTCCCAAACCACCAATACGCGCACGGATGCTGGTCATGAAAGCGACCAAGTCGTTGTCAGAAACTAATTCGGGGTAACGTTGCGGCAAGCCCATTATGATATTGTTCGCGCGATTTAACATACTGGGAGTTTCAGCGAAAAAATCGCCCAGCTGATTAAAAATGAGCGGCACCAACCAAATTAAAATCCCGGTAAACAAACAGACGAAAACTAAAAATACTGACACTGCAGCAACGGCGCGCCGGATGCCGTGCTTTTCCAGACGTATTACTGCCCCGTCAAGCAAATAAGCGATCACAATAGCCGCGACAATCGGTGCCAAAACCTCCCCAGCGAACACGATTAACGCAAACCCCATAATCAATAGCAGGGTCAACAGTACTACCTGTGGGTCACTAAAATAGCGTTTGTACCACCGGGATAAGACTTGCAGCATTCTAGGGCTTTCCTTGGCTTGTTTGAGTAACGCAGACAGCGCTTTATACCATGGCGTTAATGTTACCTTATTTCGATTTATAAGTGAGCCAAGTCTCAATTACCCCCCCTATAAGGAAGGGAACTTTAGATCTATGGGGCACTCGAAGTACCGTACAAATTAAACTGGAATCGCCGATTTGTAGCCACTTGTCACATAATTACCGAACAATCGGTAAAACTTGATAAGAATCACTAGAGTGGAACGCGGTATTTGTTAAACTGAGGGTAATAATTAAGGTGGGTATGATTGTGAAATTAAATTTGATTTTGTCTGGCGTGCTGATGCTGCTTTGCACATCGATTCAAGCACAAGAAGCAATGTACAAATGGACTAATAGCGCGGGTATTGTGCAATACTCACAGTTTCCACCTAAAGGCGTAGCTGATAATAAAATCGAAAAAGTAGGTGGCAAAAAGAAAACCGCTGGACCCCGGTCGCTTGCGGACATTGAAAACTCGGACGACCTCGACGATAGCGATGAAGATGAAGAAGTGGCTAACGCGGATGAGGATGAGCAAGACGAAGAGCTTGCCCTTAGTGGTGAAGAAGCTCTGGCACATGCCGAGAAATTGGCCGCCAAGGAAAAGCAACGTATTAAGGATGAAGAGCGAAAGATCTGCGAAATTGCGACCAAAAACCTAATTGGACTCGAAAGTCGTCCTATTATCAGAGTTAAAGAAGGTGATGATTACCGGGTTTTAGACAAGGCAGAAAAAGCTGCAAAGCTGACCGAAACGAGAGATCAAATCACAAAATACTGCGGTTAAAGAAAAAGGCAAAAATGATGCATCAAAAGCACGCCTCGTGGCGTGCTTTTTTTATGCCTTTAATTCTTGATGCTTAGTTAAAACCTCAATATTCCTATGCTGTTCTGCTACAATCTAGCGCCAGTTCCCGCTACAAAACGTTAGGAATTATGCATGCGCGTCACCAACTTTCCACTATCGACAATAAAAGAAGTGCCTGCCGATGCCGAGCTTGCCAGTCATCGGTTGATGTTGCGCGCCGGGCTTATCCGGAAAGTCGCTTCCGGATTGTATACCTGGAAACCGTGGGGGCTAAAAGTGCTACGCAAAGTCGAGCATATTGTTCGGGAAGAAATGGATAATGCCGGTGCAATCGAACTGCTTATGCCAACTATCCAGCCGGCGGAGCTTTGGCATGAATCAGGACGCTGGGATCAATTCGGGCCACAGCTACTACGTATGCAAGACCGGCACGAAAGAGATTTTTGCTATGGCCCGACGCACGAAGAGGTAATCACAGATTACGTTCGAAACGAGATTCAAAGTTACAAGCAATTGCCAATAAATTTTTATCAGATTCAATCCAAAGTCCGGGATGAAATCCGCCCTCGTTTCGGAGTCATGCGAGCGCGCGAATTTCTTATGAAGGATGCATATTCATTTCATCTTGATCACACTTCTTTAGAAGATACTTACGAGAAAATGCATACCGCCTATTCCAATGTATTTTCTCGACTCGAATTAAACTTTAGAGCGGTTGAGGCGGACTCTGGTGCAATCGGCGGTAGCCAGTCGCATGAATTTCATGTGCTAGCTGATTCGGGTGAGGATGAAATCGCCTTTTCAGATCAAAGCAGCTACGCCGCCAATATCGAAAAGGCCAGTGCATTACAAATCAAGGAACGAACTGATTCAACTGGTGCGGCAACCGAAAAGCTCGCCACGCCAAATGCAAAGACGATTAAAGACGTCAGCGATCTTCTTGATATAACTACGACCAAGTGCATTAAAACCATGCTGGTTGCGGGTGCTGATGATCCGGTCATTGCCATTTTATTGCGTGGAGATCATCAGCTAAATGAAACCAAAGCATCTAACCATCCACTCATAGCATCCCCGTTAAAAATGGTTGACGACGCCGCAATCAAATCGCTGGTATCGTGCGGTCCCGGCTCAATCGGTCCAATCGGACTCAATGCGCCAATCCTGGTCGATCAGGATGCAGCCAATCTAGTCGACTTTGTCTGCGGTGCCAACGAAGATGGCTATCATTTCGTTAATGCGAATTTTGGCGAGGACCTGCCTGAACCTGAAGTCGCTGACCTCAGGAAAGTCGTTGCCGGTGATGCGAGTCCGGATGGACAAGGCACGCTAGATATTCGGCGCGGTATTGAGGTGGGCCACATTTTTCAATTAGGTACAAAATACTCTGAGAGCATGAAATGTCAGGTGCTTAATGAAAATGGAAAAGCGACTATTCTTTCCATGGGCTGCTACGGTATCGGTGTATCACGAATCGTCGCTGCGGCAATTGAGCAGAACCACGATGATCGCGGCATTATTTGGCCGGCCGCGATGGCGCCTTATGACGTAGTTATTGCTCCAATTAATCTACATAAATCAGAGCGCTTACGGGACGCCGTAGAAAACTTATACACAGATCTGAAAGATGCCGGGATTAATGTCCTGCTAGATGATCGGAAAATCCGCCCAGGGGTTATGTTTGCTGATCAGGAGCTCATTGGCTTGCCACATCGAGTGGTCTTTAGTGAAAAAGGTCTGGACGCCGGCGAGTTAGAATATAAAGCGCGTACTGCGAGCGAGTCGGAGCAAGTCCCTATGACGGAGATTGTTGGCTTCTTACGTAAACGAATTAATCAAAAAGTACAGGACCTGAGTTGATGCCCACAAAAGCAACTATTTATCATAACCCACGTTGCTCCAAGTCTCGCGCAAGCTTGGCGATTCTAGAACAACACGAGATTGATCTTGAAATTTTAGAGTATTTAAAAACACCGCCTACACGGTCCGAGCTTAAGCAGGTTTTAAAGTTGTTAGCCTGCACGCCACGGGATCTTATCCGCACGGGCCAAAGCGAGTATCGTGAAAATAACCTGGATAACATGCAATTAAGCGATGATGAATTGATCGATGCCATGATCACACATCCGATATTGATCGAACGTCCTATCGTAATACGTGGCGATAAGGCAGTGATCGGTCGACCACCAGAGAGTGTTTTAAGCTTGCTATGAGCAAGGTTTTAGTTTTATATCACAGTCGAAATGGTGCCACCGCGAGCATGGCGCGACATATCGCACGCGGCGTCGAACAATCGCCGCAAGCCAACGCTACTATCAGGACCGTACCTCTCTTGCACACCGGTATTGGCGAAACCAACCCAGCAGTTCCAGCAGACGGACCGCCGTACGCAACGGCTCAGGACTTACAGGATTGCGACGCTTTAATTTTAGGTAGCCCTACTCATTTTGGAAATATGGCCGCTGAACTCAAGCATTTCATCGATCAAACCACCGGTGATTGGCTCAAAGGCACTCTGGAAGGCAAACCGGCTGGCGTATTTACCTCTACTGGCAGCATGCACGGGGGGCAAGAAACTACGTTAATATCAATGATGTTACCACTGTTGCATCACGGCATGCTTATAAGCGGCATCCCCTACTCCAACCCCGCCCTGAACGACACTGTAACTGGCGGCACGCCATATGGCGCAAGCCACGTTGCAAATGAGCACAGCAACGGCAGATTGAGCGAAGACGAAAAACAACTTTGCCAGGCCTTGGGCAAACGCGTTGCGAGCATTGCTGTTGACCTGAGCTCATGACTACTAAAGTCCGATCAAGTTACTATCTCTCCACCGTATCCTGGTTTCTACTCTTTGGTTTGCTGTCTAGTAAAATTATTCAAGATCACTCCACGAACGAACTACCAAGATCATTGCAGTTAATACTTTTCGCAGGTCCTTTGTTGCTGGTGTTGATGGGCTTGCTTAAAGGTCGACCTAAAACGCACTTATTCGCCGCTGTACTAGCCATAATCTACTTTTGTGGCGGTGTAACAAACACCCTTGAGCCGGCCACGCGGATTTACGGTGGTTTATTAATTATCTTCAGCTTCGGCTTGTTCGCCGGCGGGGTGATGTTTGCGAGATGGGCCAGCCAGGAACAAAAAGCTAACCTTCGAGGTACCAACCAGGGTCAATCATCTTCAAACTGACCAGTGCGCAGCAAAACCATAGTACAAGCTTCTGTTACCACAATATCGGCTGATTTTAGTTTTTCCGCTAATTCTTCAGACTCCGCTCCTGGATTGAAGATCACACGTCGCGGCCGCATTTCCAGAACCTTGTCAATCAGCTTAGCGAGTATTGCAGGTCGCACATAAATGGTGACGGTATCAATTGAAGCTTCGATGTCGGACAAGTCTGTAATTGCCGGCACACCTAAAATATCACCCGCCATTCTGGCCACCGGAAAGACCTTGTAGTCATACTCTCGCAACATTTTGTGTGCTCTATTAGAGTATCTTTCGGCCTTTGCACTGGCACCTAAAATCACAACATTCTTATTTAACATGGTTATCAATAAAGTGATGAATGAGTTTTCCGGCAATACTAAACCTACCCGGTATCTGCGGCAGGTTATCAGGCTCAAACCAGTCGGCGCGCTCTATCTCTATGCCATCCGGAGTAATTTCACCACCAGCATATTCAGCAAAAAAACCGATCATTAATTGCGTCGGAAATGGCCATGGCTGACTGGAAAAATAGGTAATATTCTTAACTGCAACCCCAACTTCTTCATAAACTTCACGACGCAACGTTTGCTCAAGTGATTCACCCGGCTCGACGAAGCCCGCCAGGGTCGAGTACCACTTTCCGCTGCTTTGTGAATTAGTCGCCAACAATAAACGTTCCTGGTCTGTCACCAAAGTAATGATACAAGGCGCAATTCTCGGGTAGATCGTCGTATTACACGAGTCGCAGGCCATCGCATATTCTTTAATTGTATCGGTCAAGCCGCCGCCGCATTTTCCACAGAACCGGTTGGTATCTTGCCAATTCAATAATTGCGCACCTCTGCCGACCAACTGCGCACTGCCCTCTGGCTCATGTACCATAAAGTTAAGCAATGGCGTTTTAAAATAGGGCTGTGGCAATCCCTCTTCGCCAATAACGACGCGCACCGCAAACAATGAGTATTGATCAGTTTTACCAATGTTCAGGACATTGCCAGAAGCAAAATTTGTCTCCAGTTCCGGCTCCGTCAGCCACACATTAAGTTTCCCGTCGGGACCTTCATGCGTGACCAACTGTCCGTCTGCAAACAAACAATAGCGGCGCCCGGCGGCAGCACAATCCTGCCGTCTCTGACGGGTAAAATTTACAGAAGCCACATTGATATCAAGCAAAGAGATCATCCACGGAAAGATATCGTTCACCGGTATCGTAGTTAAATAACAAGACGGTGCTGCCGCTCGGGATATTGCTTTGATACTCCAACGCCGCCGCCAGCGTTGCGCCACTTGATACACCGGCAAAAACCCCTTCCATTTTAGCGCATTGCCGTGCAGCCTCAAACGCGGCTTCCTCGCTGACCAAAAAAGTGCCATCCAGAAGTTTGGTATCTAAATTACCCGGGATAAAACCCGCGCCGATTCCTTGAATCCGATGCAGTCCTTTTTCTCCTCCACTAATGACAGCAGACTTTTTTGGTTCGACCGCAAAGACCTTTAGCGCCGGAAATTTGGTTTTGAGTTTATTCGCGCAGCCAGTGATATGGCCTCCCGTACCAACGCCGGTAATAAGGTAATCAACACCGTCCGGAAAATCGTGAATAATTTCTTCAGCAGTATCGTCAAAATGGACTGCAACGTTCGCCGCGTTCTCAAACTGCTGGGGCATCCAACTGTTGGGGTGCTCACCTAAAAGCTCATGAGCTTTATCGATCGCTCCCTGCATCCCCAGGCCCTTTTCGGTCAACTCAATCTGAGCTCCTAACGCAGCCATATATCGGCGTCGCTCGATCGTCATGGATTCAGGCATGGTCAAGATTAATTTGTAGCCTTTGACTGCAGCGACCATGGCCAGCGCTATACCCGTGTTACCCGACGTTGGCTCAATTATGGTTGTTTCGGTATTCAGGTGCCCTTCGCGTTCGGCAGTTTCAATCATTGCCAAACCAATACGGTCTTTGATGCTGCCGCCAGGATTACTGCGTTCCATTTTCAACCAGACATTCAGGTCTTCCCGAAACAAGTTGTTTACCCGAACATGCGGTGTATTTCCTATCGTCTCCAAGATATTTTCATATTTCATTTAATCTAAACTCCATTAACAGGCGTATATTGGGTATCGCCTGCGGGTTTGTCGGTAGTTTTGCGCTTACGACGAAAGCCAATGTCGACCGATATTGCTGTTAACCGTCCAATAAACGCAGTATCCAATGGGTTAAATAGTATAACAAGTCGATAGTTAGGGTTGAGTTTTGCGGTATTTCCCAAAAATTAGGTCTAATTATGGTATTTTTACAAGCAGGCGAAAAGCGTTATTACTGATAACAATTTGCACGGAACCCTCGATAGTATTTCGAGTCAAAAGACCTATAGGACAGTCGGAGTAAACATGACGAAGTCACTGCCGGAAAAACTTTCTTTCTATTGTGTAACAATATTGTTTCTGTTCTCGATTTCGGTCGCTGCTGAAAACGCTGAGCCAACACAGCTGACTCGGGCTGACAAATCCTCCGCGGAACGTTCAATAAATGAGTATCTCGCTAGATTGAACGTCCTTGAAGGCCAGTACGGCGCTTATGAACAAGAGCTATCACAAGAACTGTCCGGCCTCGGCTCACTTTACCAATCTGTTGGCAAACATGCTGACGCCGTTGACGTTTTCAAGCGGCAGTACCAAATTGAACGCACCAATGCAGGCCTGTACAGCATCGCCCAGGTGGACATACTCAAACGTATGATCGTAAGCCTTGTTGCTCTGCGCGAATGGGAAGAAGTAGAAGATCGTCACCACTTCATCCAACAGTTAATGGCATATAATTTTGCCGCTAACGACATTCGAAAAGTAACATCGCTAAAAGATCGCGCAGAGTGGCATCTGTATGCCGCCGATAATGAAATTGGAGATAACACTCCGTTACATCATTTGCTCACCGCGCGTAACGCTCTCAATGAAGCCACCAGACTAACTAGCGCTGCAGGCGGACCGGTTACGGCTGACACAGAGGCAATGTACCAGACCTTACTCTATGTTGATTATCAGGTCGCGATCGCAGAGCGAACCGCTGCAACTAAAGCACAATCAAACGCATTGATAAGCCAAAGACGACAAACTGATTCTTATTTTTACCGCAATAACGCCGACCCGTACGGCGTGACTTCGAGACGTCAATATGGCTCGTCAGTTCCAAACGCCGGCACGATTTCACGGGGGCCCAGTATCACGGCCAATAATTTTCGAAACGGTGTTTTTCACCTCCAAGGCCTACGCAATAATTTCGCCAATGATCCCACAGCAAAACCTGGCTCGGTAGCGCGGATTGACGCTCAAATTGGAGACTGGTGTTCGCTCTGGCAAAAGCATGCAACCGCCAGGTCCTATTACCAACGCGCCTGGCAAACACTAAGTGCGCCCGGTAGTGACGAAACGGTGCGCAACGAAATATTTGGAAACCCGGTTAGTTTGCTGGATTTTGCTGATCAGCACCAAGCCAAACTGGCCGCAAAAAACGGTATTCCAGCTGGCAAGAAACTCGGCTACGTTCTATACGACCTGACCGTTAGCGCAAATGGTAAAGTTCAAGCAGTGCAAACCATCGAGGCCGCACCCAATACTTTAACCAATCACATCGCGCGCACCGGTCGAATAATTAGCCGATCACAATTTCGACCGCGCTATATCGATGGCGTGCCTGTTGCGACCGAAAACTTTCGCACCAAGGCGACGTACCTGTATGACGCGAGCGACGAACCTGACACAGGCAGCTAGGAGATCACTGTAATGAAAAAACTCAAGCTCACGCTCGTCACTGCGATTGCTTGCAGCATGTTAATACTATCTGCATGCAAAGAAGAACAATCTTCAAGCAGTTCGTCGAGTAGTTCTTCAAGCAGCTCGTCTAGTAGTTCTTCTTCAAGCAGTTCGCCGAGTAGTTCTTCAAGCAGCTCGTCTAGTAGTTCTTCTTCGAGCAGCTCGCCAAGTAGCTCCTCAACCAGTTCTGCTGGCGGCGCACCAAGTACCGGTTCGCAGTCCTCCTCGTCAGGCTCATCGGCGAGCTTACCGGGCGGCTCTCCAGCCAGTATCCCCGGGGGCAGTGATAGTTCGTCTGGCTCGCAAGGAGAAAGTAGTCAAGGCGCCGAGGCCGGGAAAAGCGGGTCGGCCGATGCGGGCAGCGGCGACGGCGAATCACCATTTGATTCTGGCGATATCAATTTTGAAACTGGCGAGAGCGAAACTGCCAGCAGCAGCGAAGCGAGCGGTTCCGGGTCCTCATCGGGCGCACAAGCACAAGAGTCCAACAACCCATTTGAAGACTTGAGTGAAGCAAGCAGCGCGAGTGCCAGCACTGAAACTAGCGGCAGCGCTGGTGCATCTTCGAAAGCATCCGGCAATCCTTTTGACTCAGACATAAGCGACAGCGGAGAAACCGTTGGCACGCTTAACTCTGAACTCGATGCACAGCTCTCGCAGTTTGATAATGAGCTACAATCTACCCGTGATGGTATCCAGTCCACCGTAACGGAAAGGAATGAAGAAGAAGCACTGGATAGCGCTGGTGCAGACTTCGAAGACGCGAGTGAGTCAGAAGAAGGCCAAGGCGGCGGCTACGGTGGCAATGCTGATTATGGCGAAGATGGTGAACTAAGTGGCGAGCAATCTGAAGGCAGTGCCCAAGGCGGTAGCGGGGGCGGCAGCAACGGCTCGGAAGGACAGCTCGAGAATATTCCAGATGACATCCCGAGCGGCACTGACGATGATGTGGTCGCAAGACAAATACGTGAAGCCGCAATGAAGGAAACTGATCCGGAGCTCCGCGAAAAGCTCTGGGAAGAATACCGTGAATATAAAAAGAATCAATGAATAAGGAATTTGGCATGAATCTTTCAAATAGCATTAAAATTGTCGCACTTTCGTTGTTACTACTGACGGTTGCGGGTTGCGCTACGACCTCGGTAAAGAAGACTGCGCCCTCCCCTTTAGTGACCAATCAAACCCAAACACCCGAAGCATTGTTACTTGATGTAGGCATTGGTCTGTTTGATCCCGGCCTCGATGAGGTTGACGACAAAGATCTTACGGTATTTCCGGATGTTCGAGTGGCGGAAGCGCGGTTTCTACCAAACATCCTTATGCAGACCATGCAACGCAGTGGGCATTGGGGCGTCGTACGTGTGATGCCGGAAGATCTATTGAGTACCGACATTCATGTACAAAGCACCATTTTGGTCTCCACCGGTGAGAGCTTAAAGCTACGCGTTAAAGTTGGCGATTCAAGTGGTCGGGATTGGTATACGCGGGTATATCAGAACGTTGCCAGTCGCTATAGCTACGCTAGAACGACCTCAGCCGCGAAAAAGGAGCCCTTTCAAGATGTCTACAACCATATCGCCAATGATATAGCAGCCTATAAGGCACTCTTGTCTGATCGCGAAATTACAAATCTTAGAACGATATCCGAACTAAAATTCGCTCAGGATTTTTCACCTGAGGCATTTGGTGGCCATCTCGAGCAAGACAAGAACGGCATGTACAAAATTGTTAGATTGCCTGCAGCCGGCGACCCCATGATGGATCGTATCGCGAAAATTCGTGAACGGGATTATTTGTTTGTCGATACCTTGCAAGATTATTACAATGCGTTTGGCGAAGAAATGGACGCGCCCTATGACGAGTGGCGCGCTCAAAGCTATGAAGAAATCGTGGCTTACAATGAATTACTGGCGACCGCCCGCAGACATCGCATTGCCGGTATCGCGTCAATTATTGGCGGCATAGTGGCCGCTGGCAGTGGTAGTCGTGCTACACGTACAGGTGGCAATGTTGCAATATACGGCGGCGCCGAATTAATAAAAGATAGTATCGGCAAGAAAGCCGAATCACAGCTACACCTGGAAGCGATGGAAGAATTAGGTGATTCCTTAAGTGTGGACTTATCAACTTCGGTAATTGAATTGGACGACAACACCTATACTCTGCAAGGCGATGTGTCGACCCAATATGTGCAATGGAAAAAGATCCTTAAGGATCTTTACGAAGCGGAAACCGGGGTTATCAACGCTGACGTAGCGGTACCAGACGTCGTCACTAATGCAACAAACTGATGCCGTCAGAAAAAAACGTTGGTGCGGGACAGAATCACGCAAGTAACGACTTTGAAATCATAAAGCCGGCGCAGTTCGAAAATCCATCAGACCTCGTTAGCTCTGATGAAAGACGACCTGGTGATGACCGCCCTTTAAAAAAAACCAAAACACCGTTAATCCTGACCTTGCTAGGCCTGACCGCCTGCCTGTTATTTGTTATTTTTTGGTTGCCAAAAATCGTCGGCAACCAGGAGCATCAGGTTGCCACCGCGCCGAATTCTGCTGGTGCGACTAGTGTGAAAAGCAATAGCCCGGCCCAGACAACACAGCCAACTGCTGCACCTGTTGCTGCCGAGGAAAGCCCCTATAGTGCAGCGCAACTTGCACAGCAACGAAAAGACGCCCAAGCCGCACTAGAAAAGTTATTAGAACAACAAAAAGAACTTGAAGCATTGTCTGTTAATGACTGGGCGGACGCAGAATTCAAGCAAGCAGTAGAATTGGCGACGGTCGGTGACACCAGTTACCGTCAACGACAGTTTCTGGATGCAACCCAAAACTACAATAAAGCCAACGATATATTGCAGGCTGCTCTGGAAAACAAAGACGAATTTATTAATAAAGTGATTGCCCAAGGTAACCAGGAACTAAAACTCGGCCAAAAAGATGCCGCTATAGAGTCATTCTCTTTGGTGCAAAAAATTGAGCCCGACAATAACAGCGCCGCAAATGGCCTCAAACGCGCCGAAACTATCGAAAAAGTATTCCCATTATTTGCGCAGGCGTTGAATCAATCTGAAGAAGATCAAGTTGAGGAAGCTATTTCAACTTATGAAGAAATTTTGAAAATTGACCCTTTGGCAAGCGACGCGACAAGCGCCATATCTACATTAAAGGCAAAAAGAAACGATCAACAGTTTTCTCGTTATATGAGTCGCGGTCTTGCCGCCATCGATGCCGGTAATGCCAGCAGTGCACGGGAGTATTTTAACAAAGCTGCGGCACTCAAACCAAACAATAAAGGTGTCAAAGACGGGCTTCGCCAGGCATCTCGTATGCAAAGTAACGCACGGGTTAATGGTTACTTAAGTACTGCCAGTAAATATCAAGATCAGGAAGATTGGGGCAAGGTCATAGAGACTCTTGATACCGCGATTGCCAAAGAAGGCAAGCTCAGTGGTTTCACGGATCGCCGGGATGCTGCTGCTATCCGCCTGCAACTCGATCAGCGCTTGCAAAAATTGATCAATAATCCCGAGCTACTAAGTGACGATAATACCTATAAAGCCGCCGAAAAGCTGTTGACACAAGCGCGCAGTACCTCTCCCTCCGGCCGTAAATTAAACGGGCAAATCGCACAAGCAGAACAATTACTTAGCG
>CAZUMV010000001.1:31743-51999 GCA_964621435.1 uncultured Thiotrichales bacterium
GCTGCAAATTACTATCGAGTCAGATAATCTCACCGACATTAACGTTTTTAAAGTCGCTCGGCTTGGAAAAATCTCAAGCAAAGGACTGTCACTTAAGCCTGGAAAATATGTGATTACCGGTGCTCGGAACGGCTATCGTGATGTCCGTGAAGAGGTTATTTTAACTGCTGCAGACAATGGTAAAACGATCCGAATTATTTGCACACAGCCAATCTAATGGCAGATAAAAACCACAAAAACACTATTCGCCCGATCGAATATGAACCTCCGAGCCTCGGTGGCACGAAAACTCGAAAAAGGATCAGCAAAGCCGGTTGGCTGTTAATAACCACCCTGTTGGTTAGCGCGATTATTTTTTCGTACACCGTGCTCGCGCGTACGATTACCGTCACAACTAATACCGAAAACCCGGCGATAAAAATATTCGGCGGGATAAAATTCCGGCTCGGAGATAACTACCTTATTACTCGTGGCAAGCACAAAATCAATATCACTAAAGAGGGTTACTATCCACTCGAAGAAGAGTTAATAGTTGGAGACAAAAACAATCAAGTTGTGAATTTCGATTTAGTGCGGTTACCCGATATCTATAACATCGACACCAGCCCTGAACCCGGCATGGAAATTTTAATTGATGATAAAGTTGTCGGTCTGACGCCGCTAACAGGTTTGGAATTATCCGAGGGAGTACACAAACTGGTGGCCCGGAACGAGTACTTTTTTGAGCACACCGAGACCCTTACGGTCGACGGCGGAGGTGAACAAGAGTCGTTAAGCCTGACCATGAAGCCCGCTTGGGCAAATATTACCGTTAACACTTCTCCTGCAGGAGCGACCTTGAGCAACGACGGCAAAGAACTTGGCACCACTCCAGTGGTTGCACGGATTGTTCAAGGGCAACGCAGTATTAAATTAAAACTGGATGGCTATAAATCAGCGCATCGGCAACTTGCCGTGGTTGCGAGCGAAGATCAGGATTTAGGCGAAATATTGTTGGTAAAGGCAGACGGGTTGGTAAATGTAGAAACCTCCCCGGGTGGTGCCAACATCAGTGTTAACGGTGAATATCGTGGTACTTCTCCGCTCGAGCTTGCGCTTAAACCCGACGAGAGCTATCGAATTGAAGTCCACAAAAGCGGATATAGCAAAAAGTCCCGTACCGTCAAGGTCACTTCCGGGAAAGAAGAGAATATTAAAATTACCTTGTCGCAAAGCGTTGCGCAATTAACGGTGCAGGTAGACCCGGGTGATGCCACGATAAAAGTAAACGGCAAGACATTCGCTTCGAATACCCCATTCACCCTGTCAGCCGAGTCACATAAAGTAGAAATCAGTAAAGTCGGCTTTCAAACTGTGGAGAAACGGATTACTTTAAAGTCCGGCATTCCACAAACTCTCAATATTCAACTCAAATCGGATGCACAAGCGAATGCAGAGATGGCCCAAATCGCTGCGGCCCGGGCAAATGGCAATCATATGATCAGGGTAGCTGGCGGCGCCATTACGCTTGGCGCGCCGCGTCGGGAATCTGGCAGAAGAACGAACGAAGTTAGTAAAAAAGTTGTTATTAACAAACCATTTTTTATCAGTCGCACGGAAGTGACTAACGAACAATTCAAAAGCTTTAATAAAAGTCATAAATCCGGACGCGCGGGCAGCAAAAGTCTCGACACCCCAACCCAGCCAGTAGTCCGGGTTAGCTGGTTAGATGCGGCCGCTTATTGCAATTGGCTTAGTGACAAAGAGAAACTTGATCCGGTCTACGACTTGACCGACGGAACGCTCGGTGCGGCAAATTTATCCGCTAGCGGCTATCGCTTACCCACTGAAGCCGAATGGGCGTATGCGGCCAGAATAGACAACGACAAAACACTTAAATTCCCTTGGGGGAATAATTATCCACCCACAAGAAATACTGCCAACCTCGCCGATGCCAGCGCCGGAGCCCTGGCAACCGATATTTTGCCCGGCTATAACGACGGTGCAACGGCGACCGCGGCGGTTGCCAGTTATAAATCGAACGCCAGAGGAATCCATGACCTTGCTGGAAACGTATCTGAATGGGTGCACGACTTTTATAGCGTTGCGGGAAACCCCGGTGGCAAAGTGGCCACAGACCCGAGTGGTCCGGAAACAGGCAAATCGCATGCTATACGCGGATCAAGCTGGCGCCACGGTACAATGGTAGAACTGCGTGCTAGTTATCGAGATAATGGTAATAACGGACGAGATGACCTTGGTTTTAGAATTGCGAGGAATGCACCATGAAAAAGCTAAAAATGCGAAACAAATTGTTATTGGTCGGCTTTCTGGCTATGAGCTTAGTACTTAGTTTTGTTATTGCCGAGGAAGCCGACCAGAAACCCGAAGAGGTTGAAGCACAAGCGCCAGAACCAACATCTGAATCTTCAAGCTCGACCGCTTCTCCCAACCGAACATTTAGACCCACAGAAGAAATTTCGGAAGACCTACCCGTTTCATTTCCGGCTGATATTTAGCCCTTTGATAAAATAATAAGAGAAAACATTGTGAAAAAAAGCCTAGCCAGTGAATTTATGTATCAGCTTATCGCCTTGCTTATCGCGGTAATCATCGTGCACCTGATTTATGTAACCTTGATCAGGCCAAAAGCCGAGGCACAACTTGAGCAACAACGAATTCAGCAAGAACAGGGCGACTACGTAACGCAGCGCTCGTTGTACGTTGTGGTCAAAGACTATGAACAAGAGACTTGCTTTATTTTAATGTTATGGGCAATTGCCATTATGGGATTTAAGGCGAAAACTGCCATTGGCGACCGTTCATTGCTGGACGAAAAGTTTCTGAAAATATCCGAGGGTACCAGCATATTACCCGAAGACACGCGCTCCCATTCTCGCGCTCTACAAGCGCACAAAGATCGGGATAGCTTGCTACCGCGCGCCCTGCTCGCTGGATTGCAACGCTTTGGCTCAACCAGCAACATTCAAGACGCTGCCTCGACCGTGAAAGAAATCTGCGAAACCGAAGCAGATCGCCTGGACTCGGAGTTATCGATGGTAAGGTATATTGCCTGGGCGATTCCATCAATCGGATTTATCGGTACGGTACGCGGGATTGGCTCAGCCCTGGGGCAAGCACATGAAGCGGTGCAAGGTGATATTTCTGGCGTTACTGCGAGTCTTGGCGTTGCTTTTAACTCGACTTTTATCGCGTTGGTAATCAGCATTATTATTATGTTCCTTATGTACCAACTGCAGCTACTGCAAGAACGCCTGGTGCTCGACAGCCAGCACTATTGCGATACCAATCTGATGTACAACCTACAGGTAAGATAAATGACCCTGAACGTTATACAGATCAATGATATTAGTCTTGTCGCCAGCACTGCCAGCGACAACAATATTGTGAGTAGCGCCGGTGCGGCCATCCTGCATGAAGACGGTCTGAAGATCGGCAATGAAGCCGAACAGATGGCAAAAATTTTCCCGCGCAGGCTGAATGATTCGTATTGGCAAAAACCTTCCGCAGAACCTTTAAAAGATGTGCCTGATTACGCGCGACATCACGCTGATTTGATTTATTATCAGTTAAAGTCCCTGCATGAGGAAATGGGTAAACCGGCGGAGCTGGTTCTAGCCGTACCAAGCAATATGGATGCAGAACAACTTTCGATTGTACTTGGAGTAGCGCATCCTCTGCCCTTCGAATTTGTCGGCTTAACCGACCTCGCAGTCGCCGGCACTGCATATACCGGACATAGTGGCGATGTGCTCCATTATGATTTACAGCGCTATCAAACCGTAATTACGCTGCTCGAGTGTGATGAATTTGTTGAACGAAAAGAGCACATAATCATTCCAAACTTAGGCCTACAGTCGATCAAGGACAAATGGGCAGCGATTATTACAAACGCATTTGTGGAGCAAAGTCGTTTTGATCCAATGCACGCCGCACAAAGCGAACAAACACTGTACAACAAGCTCTCGGAATGGATCGCATCGTTAGCGGGTCAAAATGATCTGAACATTGAACTTGGCAACAAGGAACGTAACTATAATGCGAAGCTCGACCGGAACGCATTTATTGAAGCGAACGATTCTTTCATGCGCAGCCTGATAAGGCGCGGGAAAGAGCTCTCCCCGTCTGCGCAATTACATCTAGGCAATTACCACATCGAAACACTACAAGCGCTTTCCAATCATAGCAATGCCATGAGCATATTGCCGGCTCACGCGGCTTTGACCGGGATATCTGAAAATCATGCGGAAATTATTACCCGTGACGCCGACTTGCCCTTGGTTACCCGACTTAGAAACGCCACAACCACGCAGACGAATCAAGATTTTTTCGCGCCACCAGCACCGACCCCCGAGCGCGCAATCGCCCCAACCCACTTATTGGTCGATAACACTGCAACGGCGCTTCCAGGCACAGGAGCAGATGTGAACCTGCACATTGTTGATAACCATCTGGTGACCTCGGCAAATCCTGTCGACGCACTCGCAAAAATTGTGCACATCAATGAACAGCTTCACCTGATCGTCGATGATCCAGGCATTCGTTTGAATAATAAAAGCCCTGTGGATTCGGTTGGTTTGGAGTCCGGGGATATTATTACCGCTCAAGGTGGTCTAAGCGCGCGACTGATTATCGTTACTTCATGAAATGAAAAAGAAAAGAAATTTCACCACACTTAACTTATCGTTTCTGGACATCATGTCCTGCGGTTTCGGTGCTGTGATTTTAATTTTTCTTATTATCGATCACAATCGCGAAGTACATTCAGAAGAAGTGAATATAGATTTAATTTCTGAAGTCAATATGCTTGAAGAAGAGATCCTTGAAGGCCGCGAAAACCTGGTCAAGAAACGTAATATTATTGACGAAATAGATCAGGAAACAGTCGAAGCAGACGGTTTGGCAGAGCGCATTCAGGCGGAAAAGCGCGAACTGGAACAAGAGCTCTCCAGCCTCGATGAAGCGTCGCTCGCTAGAATTGAGCATCTAAATAAACTCAAAACAGAGATCCAGAATCTCGAAGAAGAGACACGAAAGCTAAAGGCCCAGGAAAATGAAAACAAAGGCGAGAACGCCAGAAAATTTGTAGGCGACGGTAATCGACAATACTTAACGGGTTTAAAGCTTGGTGGTACCCGCACATTGATCGCACTGGACACTTCAGCCAGCATGCTGGACCGAAATATCGTTAATATAATCCGCATGCGAAATATGAACGATACTGACAAGCGTAGAAGTGAGAAATGGCAACAAGCAACCTCAATAACAGAGTGGCTGATTGCACAGCTTCCAGTTGAAGGTGAATTTCAAATCTATGCCTTTAATACTGATGTCACGGCCGCAGTTGCGGGAACCAAAGGTCAATGGCTGTCGGTTAGCGACAGCGATCAACTAGATAAAGCAGCAAGCACAATTAACGCCATGCTTCCTGAAAATGGCACAAGTCTGGAAAACCTGTTTATCGAAATCGCCGACCTGTCACCAAGACCTGATAACATTATCTTGATCACGGACGGTCTGCCTACTCAGGGCAGAAAAATAAGGAAGGGCTCGGTATCGGGCGCAGAGCGACTGAAAATTTACAGCAGAGCGGTATCGAAATTACCCAAAGGCATACCGGTCAATGTTATTCTGACCCCGCTTGAGGGAGACCCATTAGCGGCATCGGCTTTCTGGAAACTTGCTATTGCAACTAAAGGCGCATTTATTGCACCATCGAGGGACTGGCCATGAAAAATCGTAAACGCGGTGACGGTGATTATAATTTATCTTTTCTGGATGTGATTTGTTGCGGCTTCGGCGCAATCATTTTATTGCTAATGATTACTAAAATCGTCGAACCGGTAGTGATCGAAGAATCTGCCATTAAAATGGAAGGTAGTATTCGCGATCTGCAGGAGCAACTCTTTAAATTGCGGGGCGAAACGCGTTCTTATGACCGGGAACTCACCGCGAAGCAAGAACAATTATCCGAGATTAAGCAAAAGGTCGCTCGGCTGTATGGAGATATCAGTTCCATTAAAGGCGAATTCGCGTCGACCGATCAACAGGCAGACGTTAATGAAATCCTGGAAGGGAAATTAGCTGCAGCGCGACAAAACCTCACCGCGGAAATGCGTCGCCTGCAAATACGGTCACCGATAAAAGAAAACCAGGTTATAGCGGGCATACCTGTTGATAGCGAGTATATTATTTTCATTGTTGATACCTCCGGCAGTATGTTTTCCAATGCATGGCCTAGGGTTCAGGAAGAAATGATTTCGACCTTGAGTATCTATCCAAAAGTCAAAGGCATCCAGGTTATGAACGATATGGGTGACTATATGTTTTCGACTTATAGAAACAAATGGATTCCCGACACCCAGGGGCGTCGTAACGCAATCATTAAGCGCTTACGCACATGGACACCCTTCAGTAACAGTAGCCCGGTTGAAGGCGTTACCAAGGCAATCAGAACGTTTTATTCTAAAGATCGAAAGATCAGCGTGTATGTATTTGGCGACGAATTTAGTGGCGGCTCCATTCAAAGTGTCGTTAAAACCATTGACAGCTATAATCGCAACAACCGGACTGGAAAGGGTCTGGTCCGCATTCACGCCGTTGGTTTTCCAGTCATGTTTGCGAATAATTCAACGCGGACCACGGGCGTACGGTTTGCTACGCTTATGCGGGAACTCGCGTATCAAAATGGCGGAACCTTCGTTGGTCTTAATGACTTCCGCTAATTACCTTACAGGATCCGAATAATGGCCAAATCACTACATCTTCCAATCTCCTTGCTTATGCTAATAGTCGGGCTGTCCGGATGCGCCGGTCAAAATACCAACGTTAGTTTAAAACAAGACAAGGCCTTCCCTATTCCGCTGGTCAAGCCGTACCCGTTAAACGTCGGTAGCTTTTATTCGCAAGAATTTATTGATTACACCTATGTGGTCGAAGCCAAGAGAACATCCAGAGGCACTACCAAAGTTGTTTCAACCACCAACGTGAAATTAGGGCAGCCGCAAATCAATATGTTTGACTCGGTTCTTAGTGGCATGTTTGCAAATGTGACGCCCGTTAGTAGCGTTAATGCTGGCGAAATTCCGCCAGAACTGGATGTGGTTATCATTCCTACCGTGGTTGATTTTCAATATGCTAATCCGCGCGTTACCCGGCAAAATGTCTATGAAATCTGGATCAAGTATCGAATCAGGATGCTTACGCCTGAGGGCACAAAGATTGCTGATTTCACAATCCCTTCCTATGGTAAAACGCCGTCGGCATTCTTGAAAACCGAGGCTGCGGCCATTAACGCAGCGGCTATCATCGCATTACGAGACGTTGGCGCATCTCTCATCAGCCGGTTTGAACGAGAACCCGATGTAAACGCCTGGCTTGGTGAAAGAAAATTATTAATTCGCAGTGAGGAAAAATAAATGAAACAAACAGTTTTAATTATCTTGTGTACCGTCGCAATAACAGCGCTCAATGCATGTACGACTACAAATATAGACCAGGTACGTCATACCGAGACGCAGCTACAGGTGGGCGGTGGTGGCGCTGTGGCTGTGCTTGGTCGCAGACATAGTGCTGATTATGAAACCGAACCGTTCATCGTAAGTTGTATTGGCAACCAGATGGGCAAAAGTAATAACAAGTTTTCCGTTATGAGCGAGGAGCAGTTCTCGGACCGACTGTACCCCTGGTTTGAACCAAGAACAGCTCCTTTAAACCCCGAGCGCTTTAGAAAATTGCTGAACGACCCGATGGTCGCTGAACGCGTTGATGCGCTTGGCCTTGAATATATTGTATGGGTTGATGGTAATACCGAAACCACCGATGCCTCGGGTAGTTTGTCATGTGCCATTGCCCCGGGCGCAGCTGGTTGTATCGGCTTCAGCAGCTGGGAGAAAGACTCGACTTATGATGTTGAGGTCTGGAACATGAGTACCTTTGATGCTGTAGCAGAACTAAGCTCACAAGGCACCGGACGCTCATATATGCCGGCGATCATTGTGCCAATACCGATGATTGCTCGGGTAAAAACCAATGCTTGTAAGGGTATCGCGGACCAAATCATGTCAATGTTTGCAACACCAGAGGGAACCTGAGCGAAATTAGGTACTCAAAACAACTATAAGCCGCATGGATCTATAATTATGATTAAACTGATATTGCCACTAGTCGTGACGTTAAGCTTGTTATTCCCTACCTCCGGTATCGCGGGGAAAAAGGCAGATGCTGAACGTCAGGAACAATTTAACCTGATAATCAAATCGTCGCCGCTGTATAACGACCCAGCATTGCAAGATTATGTTGCCAACGTCGGCCAGAAACTCGCGAAACTCAGTAACACCAGGAAGGAATTAAGGTTTCATGTTGTAGACAACCAGGTGGTCAATGCATTCGCTTTAGAGCATGGTGACATTTTCATTACTCGCGGCATGCTCGCTTACTTGCAAAACGAAGCACAACTGGCCGCTGTTCTCGGGCATGAAATAGGTCATATCACGAAGAAACATCATTCTCGAGGTAAAGGCGCTGGCAGGTCAGCCAAAGCACTGTCAACAATCGCCGCTATTCTGGTTTACTATCAAACCGGTAGCAGTAGCTCGGCTGGTAGTATACAAAGTGCTGGCGACTTACTGGGTGCCGAAGCAGTCACGGGTTTCGGTCGGGACCGGGAGCTGGAGTCAGATGAAGTCGGCGCAGAGCTGTTGGTAAAAGGAGGCTATGATGTACAAGCATTGGTGGACGTCATGTCGATCCTTAAGGACCAGGAGCGTTTTGCCAAAGTCAAACAAAAAGAAACCGGTCAGAAAGCATCTGGCTATCACGGTTTGTTCGCCAGTCACCCACGTAACGATAAACGTCTGCTCAATTTAATTAAAGTTGCCGGTGTCGATAATGCGCGCGGCCGCACTGATATTGATGATAAAAAATTCCGGGATATAACTGAAGGAATTCGCTTTAGCGATCAAAATCTACAAAGCACTGTGATTAAAAGTCGCTACTACAATCGTAATCTGAATTTCACCACCCAATTTCCAGAAGGCTGGAAAGTAAAATCCAAAGGTTCCGTCATTCAAGCCAAGGCGAACAAGGATGGCGCCATCATTCAACTAAAAGCGAAAAAAGCAGATCCATTGTTAACGCCACAACAATATCTGGAACAAACTCTCAATGTTACCGGCTTTGTATACCCGGAAACGTTCGAGGGTGAGAACCTGAAAGGCTTCACGGGTCTTAAGCCGGGTAGCGGTGCTAAAGCGAGCCTCAGATGGGCGGTAATCTACTATATGGGCGCTGCCTATGTTTTCACTGCACAGACCACCAACAAGGCACTTGAGAGTGCTTATGACAGTCAATTTGTGTCAAGCATCAAGAGTTTCAGGCCGCTCACTCAAGAAGATTTATCCCTCGCACTCGCGAGTAGCGTGCAATACATCCAGGCCACTGAAGGCATTACCTTCGAAGAGTTGGCCAAAGATAGCCCATTGAAAAAGTACGCCGAAGAGGAACTTCGACTGCTGAATGGGCACTATCCGAGCGGTGAGCCTGAAACAGGTGATTGGATCAAGGTTATTCAGTAAACTACAGGCTTCGATCACGATGCCTTCGTCAAGGCATCCGGAAGGAAATACCAGCATGGCATTCGCAGGCTTTGGAAGTTCGGAATACATGCTAAAAGAACCTTCGGTCATGCTTCCAAGCCGCCGTTCAAAATGAACGCAGAACGATTTTCCGCTAACGCCAGAGTGCTTGGCGAAGTCGCGCAACGGCGCTTAAGGGAAAAACACATCGCGATAATCGGTATTGGAGGTGTCGGCTCCTGGACGGCTGAAGCGTTGGCGCGCAATGGTGTTGGTCAGTTAACATTGATTGATCATGATGACATTGCCGAGAGCAACATAAACCGGCAAATTCACGCCCTGTCTTCTACCCTGGATACGCCCAAGGTCGAGGCCATGAAGAACCGTATTGCAGAAATCAATCCGGCCTGCGACTGCGTTGCTATAGACGATATGCTGGTTAGCAAAAATATGCCTAACTATATTCGTGAAGATTTCGATTTCGTCGTTGACGCAATCGATAGCGTAAAATTCAAAACCGACCTTATCTACTTCTGCAAAAGAAATAAAATCCCGATCATCACTACTGGTGGTGCCGGCGGTTTAACCGACCCCACGAAGATAACAATTGCAGACCTCACTCGCACCACTAATGACCCACTGGCCGCCAAGGTCAGGCATGAACTGAGGAGACGCTACAACTGGACCCGGACAAAAGGCAGGAGATTTGGCGTGAAATGCGTTTATTCGCCGCAGCAACCCGTCTACCCGACTCCCGAGGGCGGCGTTAGTCAGAGTCGCCCAGTCGATCCGGGCGTACGACTCGACTGTGCAACCGGTTATGGCTCAACCGCAACTGTTACCGCGAGCTTTGGTCTGATCGCCGCTGCCTATGTGACGAACAAGCTATGCCATGACACCTGACGCCTTTTATCGACAACTGGGCGCGATAGGAAGTGCTGACAAAGTACCGCCGGTAGAACAATGGGACCCACCTCTGTCCGGGGACATGGATCTAGTTATAAAGCAAGATGGTAGCTGGATACATGAAGGCCGGCAAATCACGCGTCAAGGTTTGGTCCGGACATTCTCAAGAATTCTAAAACGAGAAAAAGAAGATTACTTTCTGGTAACACCAACAGAGAAATGGCGCATTCAGGTCGAGACCGCGCCCTTTCTTGTTACTTCGATGCATATTGAGAATCCCGGTAAATCGCAAGTTCTTGAAATGACAACCAATACTTATAACCGGGTCAGCCTAAACTCCGATCATCCGCTATGGATTGAGTATGATGACGAGCTGAACCCTAAACCTTATATTTTAGTGCGACAAAACTTGCATGCCTTAGTCGGACGGAACGTTTACAACGAGCTCGCTAATAGTGCAGAATGCATTACTACTGGCTCAAAAACCTTGTGGCAAGTTCGCAGCGCCGGTGTGCTTTTTTTATTAGGGGAAGACCACAAACAACCTTAGCGATCGCCCAGCTGAGCCATAACGTTCTTTATTAGCGGAATTGTAATTCGGCGTTTCTGGGCCAAAGACTCATGGTCAAGTTTATCCAAAAACTGCAACAATTCGGCCGTGTCACGCGCGAAACGTTTAACCAAAAACTCTGCTGCATCGACCGGAAAGTCCAGCCCCTTCTCACTTGCTCGCGAGTATAAACTTGACAATAACTCGGAATCGCTAAGGCGCTTAACATGAAAAACCGCTCCCCATAGCAAGCGCGAGCGTAAATCTTCAAACGGCAAGCTCATCTCTCGCGGGTGTTCTGCCGCGCTCAAAATCAAAATGGTGTTTCGATCGCGACAAGCATTTATCAATCTAAACAAGTTAGTAGCCCAATCATTATCGCTCACGACCAAATGAATGTCGTCGATACAAATCGCATCCAGGCCCTCCAGATCGTCTAATATCGCCGGGTCGGAAGTGGTCAATTCGTGCAATGGTATATAAGCGATCTGTTTGGATTTACTGGCGGCTAAATGACAAACGGCCTGCAACAAGTGTGATTTACCGACCCGATGCTTACTCCATAAAAATATTTGTTGATCATTATAATGAGCCGAAAAGACATCTCTTAAAGAATTGAATAGTAATAAATTACTACCAGGGACATAATTATCAAATATCGCTCGCTCTGGCAGCGATATGGGTAAAGGCATTTGTTTCATGCAGAGGCATCATCGCTTTCTGGCGTTTGATCAGTGACCTCAGCGGCCTCTGCGAAGGTTTCTTCGGACGAATGTTCGACTTCTTCACCAGAATGTTCGTCAACCGAGCCGGCCGCCAAAGCTTTTGCCTGACCGTCAACGTCATAAAGATGACTCATCATATAGCGGCGATGAAGATCCCTTATAAGCACCGCGATGACCGCCGCCACCGGTAAGGCTACTAAAATCCCGAAGAAACCAAATAACTGACCACCCGCGAGCACCGAAAAAATAACTGCAACCGGATGCATACCGATGCGATCGCCTACCAGCATCGGGGTAAGTAATGCGCCTTCTAATACTTGCCCTACTCCAAATACCGCGACCACCAGTAGTAATGCCATAGGATCCTGAGTTTGCAAAAGTACGGCAATACCTGCGATTAAGATACCGACGATCAAACCCATATAAGGTATAAAACTAACCAGTCCTGCGATAACCCCGATCAATAAGGCGAACTTAACTCCAACTAACCAAAGGCCAATGGAGTAAATGGTTGCTAACGCAAACATAACCAAAACCTGACCTCTTAAAAAAGCACTCAGCATGACATCCGACTCACGTGCTAAACGCGAAACATCTGGTTCGATCTGGCGCGGCAACAGATGATGAATACCGGCAACAAATTCATCCCAGTCCCTGAGCATGTAGAACGTAACTACAGGGATGAGTAGTAAGTTCGCCAGTAAGCCGAAAACAACGCCACCGGACTTGCCGACATAACCAAGCACATTCTTCACAACATCACCGGCCTGATTCATATTGACGAGATCAAGCAAATCCTCAGCTGCCAAATTGTAAAAATCCACATTTAGCACACTGGAAATCCACGGAAATTTCGCGGATACCCAAGGCATCGCAGTATTACTTATATAATCAATATACTCCGGAATATCATTAATCAGCCCGGCAATCTGACGACTGATAATAGGAACCAGCACAAATAGCAATAAACCGATAAATATAGTCATAACGCTAAACACAATAACGACGGATAACGTTCTCGATAGACCTTTTTCTTCTAATTGATCTGCCAGTGGATCACCTAGGTAGGCAAATATTGTACCTAACAGAAACGGTGTTAAAATCGGACCAAGGATATAAACCAGGACGCCGGTACCGATAAGTACAGCCAACATTAACCACTTTTGCGAATCAGTAATTTGCATCGTGTTCTCTTACCTTCTCAAACCCTAATTGTACATACTTTAGACAGCTAAGAATTGTCGTTATTAACAAGGCGACCACCACGAAACTTAAAATCATGTCCGGCACACTACCTACAAAACGGCCATTGATTAGAACCAATATGATCAACAGCACCTGCAACGCGGTATTCACCTTGCTAATTATGGTCGGGTGCATTTGTTTGGAACTGGTGCGTAAATGGTAAACCAAAACACCCGCGACAATAATCAGATCTCTCAATAAAACCACCGAAAATAACCACAGCGGGATTTGTTCCCGTAATGCCAAGCTCATAAAAGTAGCCACCATCATGGTTTTATCTGCAAGTGGATCCAACAAGGATCCAAACTCGGTCTGCCAATCGTAGCGACGCGCGATAAGACCATCTACAGCATCAGTTACACCAGCCAAAATAAAAATCCATAGCGCGGTACCATAGTGACCTTTGGCAATCGCGAACACCACCGGCACGACCATAAACAGCCTCGCCATAGTAAGAACGTTTGGAATATGTCGTAGATATTTTTTCAAGACTTACTCGTGGTCATCCCGGCCATAAAACTTAATGCCTCTTACCACCGGCTCACGATTGTTTTGCTTTCGCCATTTATTGGTGTCGCGCAACGAATACACACAACCGCAATATTCCTGTTGATAGAATTGCTCTTTTTTAGACAGGGCAACCATTCGCTGAGCCCCACCCTTTTTTCTCCAGTTGTGGGTCCAGTAGACCACGCCATCATAGTGTGCTGCGGACTTAACGCCAGAACGATTAATTTGATTCATGTCTTTCCAACGGGAAATTCCCAACGAGCTGGTGATTACTGGAAAATCATTCTCAAATGCGTACAACGCGGTACGCTCAAAACGCATATCAAAGCACTCACTGCACCTTTTACCTCTTTCCGGCTCCCATTCCATGCCTTTGGTACGCGCAAACCAGTTATCAACGTCATAATCCGCATCCACAAAAGGAATGTTCTTTTGCTCGCAATAGCGAATATTCTCTTCTTTACGGATCTCATATTCCTCGGTGGGATGAATATTCGGATTATAAAAAAAGATGGTGTAATCAATGCCCGCCGCCGTCATTGCTTCCATTTGCTCAATCACACAAGGTGCACAGCAAGAATGCATTAAAACACGCTTACCTCCGCCAGGAACTTCCAGCTCTGTAGGGTATTGATATTGCTCGTCATTATTGTTCAGTCGGTTCATCGCGATATCTTAACGTATATTTCCCAACCGGCTGTAAGGATAATTACTATTATTTGACCTGATAACGGTCAAAACCCTATTTACTCTGTCTGGCATCACCGATAACATGCGGCTCTGCTGTCGCTCTGGAAATAAAGCATGTCCAATACGGGTAAAGAGTCCCTAACCTACAAAGACGCCGGAGTCGATATCGACGCTGGCAATCGTTTAGTTGAGAAAATTAAACCTTTGGCGAAAAGCACCGATCGCCCCGGTGTTATGGGCGGCTTGGGCGGTTTCGGTGGACTTTTCGGTCTACCAGTTGATCAATACCGCGAGCCAATATTGGTATCCGGTACCGATGGCGTTGGCACCAAACTCAAATTAGCAATCGAAATGAATAAACACGATACCATTGGTATCGATTTGGTCGCCATGTGCGTTAACGATATTGTGGTCACCGGCGCCGAGCCATTATTTTTTCTCGACTACTTTGCTACCGGAAAACTCGAACTAGACGCCGCCACCGAGGTGGTTTCCGGTATTGCAGATGGCTGCCGACAAGCTGGCGCGGCATTAAGTGGCGGCGAAACTGCGGAAATGCCTGGCATGTATAAAGCTGGAGATTATGATCTTGCTGGCTTCGCAGTCGGCATCGTCGAGAAAGACAAAATCATCAACAAGGAAAATGTAAAGGCTGGAGACGCGGTACTGGGAATACAATCCAGCGGGCCGCATAGTAATGGCTATTCACTGATACGCAAAGTACTTGAAATCAGCGGTGCCGGACTTAACGATGATTTCGCGGGCGCATCACTGGGTGAAGCATTGCTGGCCCCGACAAAAATTTATGTTAAGCCTGTTCTTGAGTTAATCAAAAAGATCCCGGTTAGCGCCATTGCTCATATTACCGGTGGTGGCCTGACTGAAAATCTCCCGCGCGTATTACCCGCAGGACTCGGAGTCACTATCGACCAGAAAAGCTGGTCAAGGCCGGAGGTTTTTTCCTGGCTTTCTGAACACGCGAATATAGAACCTGCCGAGATGTTGCTTACTTTTAATTGTGGTATCGGCATGACTATCATCTTGCCTGAAGCAGAACTAAGAAACGCTCAAGAGTTGTTAGAACAGCATGGTTACCGCAGCTGGCACATTGGTGATGTTATTACCGACCAAACACAATCGGTTCATTATTCCTAACTTGAAAAACAAGCAACGTAAACTGGTCGTTCTAATTTCCGGTCGTGGCAGTAACATGCAAACGATTCATGAACAGATTGTTGCTGGTAAAATCAACGCCAGAATGAGCGCTGTCATCAGCAATAACCCCGATGCTGCAGGCCTGCAATATGCCGCCGAGCAAGGCATCAAAAACGAAGTCCTGGACCACACCGATTTTAGCGACCGCGAAATGTTTGATCTGGCGCTCATGGATCTTGTGGATCTTTATGAACCCGACTACCTTATTTTAGCTGGTTTTATGAGAATTCTAAGCCGTGGGTTTGTTGAACATTATCATGGCCGCCTGATAAATATACATCCGTCGTTACTACCAAAGTTTAAAGGCCTGCATACCCATAAACGAGCAATAGAAGCAGGTGAATCCGAGCACGGAGCAAGCGTACATTTTGTAACGCCAGATCTGGATGCCGGCCCGGTGCTCATGCAAACAAAAATTCCGGTTCGGCCGGCTGATAACGAAGAAAGCCTGGAGCGAGCCGTGTTACAAATGGAACATCAGCTCTACCCGGCCGCCATCGCCCTGCTATGTGAAGGATTGGTGAAACAGGGAGATGGATGCGTTATGTATGATGGTGAAAAACTTGAGGCTCCGCTACTCCTGACCTGATCATAGCGTCAGGAAATATGATGTATTTTCCCGCTCGTGTGCTGTGCTTCTTCAGACCAGGCTTCGTTAGTAAACCTTCTCTCCGTAGTTGACGGCTCACTTGCCCAGGTAATTTGCAAGGTATTGTTCTCGTCATGCAGGCTCACCAATTTCTCAAGCAAAGCTTGCTTGTAGCGCCCATGACTGAAGCTGTTCAACTGGCCAACGATGCGCTTCAATCGTTGTATACGCCAAGGTTCTGAATCTGAGTTTTTCGCGCTGAGTTTGGGGATAAAAATAGCGTGCTGTGTACTTTGATTTGACTTCATTTAAAAACTGCTCCTGAAAAACGGCATTTAATGACCATCAGAGTCTTGCACGGTACATCTGAAAACCAAATTAAGTTCCTGTGCAGGTAGCTTGAACAAGTTGTGGATAACTCGACGCGAGATCTATAGTGTGACCGAGATCAACTTTTTTTAGTCTTATGTAAGCCGCACCGCTGAATAACTTCCACCTTCTGTCATATCCGAAGAATGCTCTATTTAGCGGACGATGCACCAATACGAATATAAGAAGTATGTTAAATTGAAATTTCAACACGTTTCAAAGCTTGTAACTGCATGTCTGCATTTTATTCTCAGAAGATTAAATTTTTTCGGGACTGTTATCGAATAGATTCGGATTCAAAAGGCCTGTTTAATATCTTCTCCAACCAGACTTTCTATCAGTCAAAAGTCTCGGTCACTTCAAATCGACAGCCCGAAAGCGTTCATATACCCGCACAACATGCCGATAAAGTGCTAAAGCTAATGCAGCACTATAAAAGAGAAAACGAGTTCTATTTATGCCGGTATTTTTTAACTACCCAGCAAAGCACTGGACTCGACCGGAAAAACACCAAAAAGTATTGCTGCCCGTTGCTCTATTATCCCGCGCACCTCCACCAAGTGTCTAACGGAAGCATACTGCGTGCGATACCGAATTATCGCGCTGGAAAAGTTAATCCTGCGGCGCAACAACTATTGCGCTCGCTTGTTCCAGACAGTAACCGCACCGCCCAAGCCTTGTTGGATGATGCAGATCGTTTGCTCGATGCCATAATTGATTCCGCCGGCGCACAACAAGACATCATGATTGATATTGCCAATCAACCGGCACGCGGATTGACTACAGGAAAACCGACCTTTGTAGAGATTATCCAAAAAGCGATGGACGAAGCCCATCAAACCTTCCTACCGTCAATTGGCGGCGATCTAAAATGGCGTGCAGAACGCGCCACCACGGCGATTGAATACAATTGGGATACATGGCTTTGCCTGACTAAAAAAGTGGATGGCATTCAAAGCGTAATGTATGAACTTGATGAGTTAGCGAATGACATAACCGGCTCGAAACCACTTTCGGTATTACTGCATGAAAGCAAACCGGTTAGCAAAGCTGGCGGGTTAAAAAACTTAAGTCTGTCCAAGGGTAAAAAGCAGGTTCAAGTACCTGCCATTCTCAGCGCCAATCAACATCGCGCGGTTGAGTTGTCGCGCGACGAACGCTTGTCACTCGTTACCGGCCCGCCAGGCACCGGTAAAAGCTTTACGATTGCCTGCATGGCATTTAGCGCCTTTACCCGGAATGAATCCGTTTTAGTCGTCGCGCCAAATCAAAATGCCGTCAATGTTGTCCGGAACAAAATGATTAGCGATTTCGGTGTAGACGCCAAATTAACGGTCATTGGTCAACGCCAGGATCTCGCCAAAGAGATCGATAAAAATATTTTAACTGACAAGCAAGGGATTAAGGAAAAAATCGAAGCGTTGTCCAAAACTCGGGATGCCGTCGAAAAAGAGCTGGATGAATCTTGCCAAAAAATCGACTTACTTGAGAAGGAATTTAAAAAACGCTGCAACTATGAGGTCGAGCGCGACACCAAGCCAAAAACGAAACCCTATAAAAGACGAGCTGAGAGAGGTTTTAGAAAACTAATTTCCGTGGTCAAAGCAAACGACAGTAAAACGCTAAACTTTTTAACTGAAGACCTTGAAGAGATAGAAGAGCTCGACAAGAACATCCATGACTTGATCATCAGAAAGATGAATGTAATTAGTGCTCTCAATCGCGCCAAGGCTTCGGAAAATCAACGCATTAGAAACAGTGTGCGACAATTCTATTTTTCTCTAGGTGGTCGTTCTGTAAAAAAGCAACAGCATCATCATAGCAATGTTCACTACGATGCTTTGTTGAACGTTTTACCTATTTGGTTCGTATCGATTGAAGAGTTAAGCGCCCTGTTACCCTTAGAGAGCGAATTGTTCGATCTCGTTGTTATCGACGAGTCAACACATTGTAATGTAGCCCAAGCCTTACCAGCGTTATACCGGGGTAAAAAAGCAACCATTGTTGGTGATGCCAAACAACTGTCTTACCAAGCCTCAATATCTGACAAGAAACAAAGATCACTATACGACGACCGAAGATTAACAAGTACCAGCCTGAGTTATAATTTTCGACAAGAAAGTTTGGTTGAGTACACCTTAAGCGCTATTGATGATCAGCAACAGGTCTATCTTGATGAGCATTACCGTAGTCATCCGCAAATCATAAATTTCAGTAACCGGGAGTTTTATCAAAATAGACTCAAGGTGATGACAGAAAAACCCGGTGATTTTCAAGCAGCCGTGGAAGTCGTTTACTGTCAAGGTGAGCGCGTCAATTGGCTGAACGCCGCAGAAGCAGAAAAAATAATAACAGATCTGAGAGAGTTTGTTGACAGTCAACACCCTCTGCCCGGCAGGGAAGCACATTCCATTGGAATCATGTCGTTTTTCAGCAAACAGGCCAAGCTCATTGAGCAACTGCTTTTCAAACATTTTAGTGTAAACGAGATCCGCAAACACGATATCCGCGTAGGAACACCATTCACGTTTCAGGGAGACGAACGCGATGTTATGTATATTTCTTGTTGTATCGACGTAAATAGCACTATCGCGTCTTACCATCAACTAAACCGGGATGACGTCTTTAACGTTGCAATTACGAGAGCGCGAGACCAACAAAAAGTTTATTTGTCCTGTCGCAAGGAAGAAATACAGAAATCCACGTTATTAAAAAAATATATTGATTTCGTTGACACTTATTTGCCGAGCAAGCGAGAAAAGGAATCAGCCGAAATCAAGATTCGCGACAAATTTCAAGATGATGTCTGTCAGGAGTTGACGGCACTGGGTATCCGAGTATACAAAAACTATCGTATCGCCGGAAAGAGCCTGGATATTATTGCGGTTCATAATAACATGTGTCTAGCGATCGATTTGGTCGGTTACCTTGGCAACCTGCGGGATGTATTGCCGTTACGGCGCTTTAAGCTTTTATATCGAGCCGGGTTACCGTCGTTTCTTCTGCCTTTTAATGAATGGGGCGAACACCGGGATACGCTAATAGAAATGCTCCAAGCCCGTCTACAAGTGTCTGAGCATTCTCTTGAAACCACCGCACATATCCGCAAAGTACCACCTGCGGACGAAGAAGAATTCGCTCGAAAATTCGGTGTTTCGATGCAATCGCTGATCAACCAATTTAGTCGGCATAGCAAATCCCGCTGCGTCAGCCACGTATTGTTACTATTAAAGAAATATCGCCAGTACGTGAAATTATTGGGCGAAAAGTTTCACGCAACAGAGATTACCTACGGACGCTATTACGATGTATTTAGCCAACTGGTTCAGGTTAACCTTAACAATTTAAGCCAAACCGCCCTCACCCTAAACCTGCTAAACAGCATGATAGAACAAGAGCAGGAATTTGCACAACACCCAGCTGAGGAACAACTCGATGCATTGCAGAATGAGCGTAAAAATTTGATCGAAGAGCAACAATCTCATTTACATGCGCTGATGCTGGAAAATGAATCAGCACTCATTCAGATGGACCGTACCATCCTGAAACTCAATCAATTACAAACGTCGCGTGGTAGCAATTTAAATATGCAGGAAGCGGAAGACATGTTGCAGGATATAACTGAAAAACTCGAAAAGTATTCGAATATATAAGGTTGCTCTTTAGTGCGCAGTTCGCCGCGCCGCCAATTCGATTGGAAAGGTATCCATAGTAAAACCCGGTAAAAAGACATTGCCATATGGCGGCGCGGATACTAAAACGCCGGGCGTGGGCACACTCCATTGCGACTGTTCTTTTGCGCTTATTACCAGTTGCTTGATGGTGCCTTTGGTAGCTCCATTTTCGATCAGCACCTCGTCACCTTCTTGCATTAGAGTGCCG
>CAZUMV010000002.1:0-50811 GCA_964621435.1 uncultured Thiotrichales bacterium
GAATCAGCTTTCCATCTTTGACGTACTGACTAATTTTCCAAACTAACCATAAGATTGGCACACCAATCAAAGCAGTAAAGGTAAAGAATGCCGGGTAGCCGATGGCGTCGACGATCGAGCCTGAGTAACCACCCAGTACTTTCGGAAATAACGTCATTAGCGAACTAAAAATTGCGTATTGCATTGCGGTAAAAGACACATTTGTGAGGCTAGATAGGAAGGCGATGAACACCGACAGCGAAAGCCCTTGCGCAAAATTATCTAATGACAACACGATATATAGCGGCAATAAATCATTGCTTTGATGATACAACCAGATAAATAACAGATTGGTTAATGCCGATAAAATTGCGCCGACAAATAAAAGCCGTATCACACCAAAGCGTAACGCCATCGCACCACCCACGAAACCACCGGTAATCGTCATGATCACACCAAAAGTTTTTGAGGCGGCGGCTATTTCTTTTTTCGTATAGCCCATTTGATCGTAATAAAATATATTGGCGATCACTCCTAATACCAGGTCCGAAATCCGATATAAACCAATGAGTGCAAGCAATAATAGAGCCACTCTAAGCCCATACCTAACAAAGAAATCTGTCACCGGGGCGACATAAGTTTGGCGCGCCATTTCTCTATTAATCAGACCGGCATAAACTACCAAGAGACCCATGAGTCCAGCGCTAACGAGCGCCAAGATCAAACGGGCACTGGCAACCAAAAATGCTGCCAACTGCTTATTGTTGAATAACTCCGACAACATTACTTTCAGGTTAGCGGCCAGATCACTGCTAACTCTGTAAACGAACACTAAAGTTACAACCAAAAGGATGAACAGCGCCAAGAAGCGAAAGTAGTCTGATACCTGCCATTCTGCAACATCACTGCGATGAATTTTCGGTTCTTTGATCATTATCGTCGTGACAACCCCGACTAACATAAGCATAGCCATACAAGTGTATGTTTTAGTCCATGCCGAAAATTGATAGTTGTCCGCACTGGTCCCAAAGTGTTCGGCTAAAAATAACGCACCGGCACCCGCTGCGATCATGGCGATTCGATAGCCACAAAAGTACATACTCGCCAAGATGGTTTGATGCTGTACAGTTGCGATTTCGATGCGATAGGCATCTATTACGATATCCTGGGTAGCGGAGCTAAACCCCAATGCCACCGCCGCCAAGGCCAGCCAATATAATGGCGTACCGCCACCTAATGGGTCGATATTCGCCATGGTCAGCAAAGCACCAATAATGGCTATCTGCGCTAGTAACATCCAGGCTCGCCGCTGCCCCAACATTCTGGTCAATATCGGTACAGGCAAGCGATCGACCAATGGCGCCCAAACAAATTTAAAGGAGTAACCCAATGCTGCCAGGCTAAACATGGTAACGGTCGATTTCTTTATATCTGCCTCTACCAACCAAATACTAAGCGTACCGAATATAAGTAATATGGGAATGCCTGCCGAGAAACCTAAAAACAATAATTTGAGCATGCCGGGATCGAGGAAGGCGCGAAGTATTTCCCCCCAGGAAGGTTTGGTTTCAGCTTCAGTCATCTTCTGGAAAAGGGTAATCGTAATCGATGATTAAAGGGGCATGATCTGAAAAACGCTTGTCTCTATAAACCCTCGTTTTCTTAACCGTACCTTTCATGCCGGGCGAACAAATATGGTAATCAATTCTCCAACCAGTGTTGTTGGCCCACGCCTGACCACGATTAGACCACCAGGTGTACTCGTGTTCTTTTTGCGGCAGCTCCCGAAAAGCATCTACAAAGCCAAACTGATCAAATAATTTGTCTAGCCAGGCACGCTCTTCAGGCAGAAAGCCCGAGTTCTTTTTGTTGCCGCGCCAATTACGTATATCTTCATTTTTGTGTGCGATGTTCCAGTCACCACAAATAACGTAGTCTCTGCCAGATTTTTTAAACCGCAGAAGCTTTTTTTCAAAAAAATCCATACAGCGATACTTCACTTCTTGCCTGACGTCACCTGAAGACCCTGATGGCATATACAAGGATATGACGCTCAGGTTGCCATACTGTGCCTCGATATATCTGCCCTCCGAATCAAATTCTTTATTACCCATACCGCGAACGATTTTGTCCGGTTCGCGTTTGCTATATATTGCGACACCGCTGTAACCTTTTTTTTCTGCGTCCACAAAATACCGATGGTACCGCTTTGGTGAAAATACCGGATCATCGAGTTGATCTAACTGGGCTTTAGTTTCTTGAATGCAGATTACATCAGCGCGCTGCCGATTCATCCAGGAAAAAAAGCCTTTTCGCGCGGCCGCTCTGATGCCATTAGTGTTTACTGTAATTATGCGCATAAGTCTGACTTGCTTCTGGAAATAAATAAGATAAAGTGACTGCCACCATTGTACATGGCTTTACACGGCCGAGTTGAGTTGATCCTACATGCCCTCAAACTACAAAAACGAATTTATTGATTTGGCCATCCGTTGTCAGGTTTTGCGGTTCGGTTCATTCACACTAAAATCTGGCCGAGTGAGCCCGTACTTTTTCAATGCCGGGTTTTTCTATAGCGGCGAAGCGACCGCTGCACTCGGGCGCATGTACGCGCAAGCGATGGTCGATTCTGGAGTAGAATTTGATCTGCTTTTCGGACCCGCCTATAAAGGAATCTCCTTAGCCGCGGTCACGGCAGCCGCGCTTTACGATCAACACGGCATTCATGTTGACTGGTGTTACAACCGTAAAGAAGTTAAAGATCATGGCGAAGGCGGCCAAATGGTGGGGGCTCCACTAGCCGGTCGCGTGATGGTGATAGACGATGTTATTACCGCCGGCACCGCTATTCGTGAGTCGGCTGAGATTATTGGTAATACCGATGCGGAACTGGTTGGCATAACAGTTGCTTTGGATCGAGCCGAAAAGGGTCGAAATGAACACTCCGCTATTCAAGAAGTGGAACGCGATCTAAAGGTAAAAGTTATCACTCTTGTTTCGCTGGGTGATCTGTTAGAGTACCTCAGCGAAAAGCCAGAACTGCTCGACGAACACGACAAAATTACCGACTATCGAAAGAAGTATGGTGTGCAGTCCTGAATGACCGGAGACGCAGGCTGGCGTAACCAGATTTCAACAAATTTTTTTGTGAGAGAGCTCACAACCTGATGCGCAAAATTGGCATTCGCACGGGATTCATGGCAATTTAAGAGCATTGCTTACATTTATTTGGTTCATGGATGGAGCCCGCTACGAGTATTTAAATTGAGAAATATATTTTTAACAATCTGTCTCGCCTGCGCCCTTGTTCTGGTCGCGAGTCAGCCTGCGTTCGCCGCTAAAAAATTGCTGCGCTGGGTTGATGAAAACGGACAGGTGCAATTCGGTGACAAGATCCCGCCACAGTACTCGAAAGGTGGCCACGAAGTGCTTTCCGGTGATGGTCGTGTTTTGCAAGAAGTCCCTCGTGAAAAAACTGATGAAGAGGTAGCTGCTCAGTTAGCTGCTGAAAAGCTCGCCATAGAACAGGAAAAACAAGCCGCTATTCAGGCTCGAGAAGACGCTTCGCTGCTACGGACTTATACCAGTACTGAAGATATTGATAGAACCTTAATGCAACGGGTTGCAACAATTCAGGCACAAATTAATCGCGACCAAAGTAATGTTGGTGTTTACGATTATGAATTACGGACAAATCTAAGAAATAGAGCAAGATATATCGCCGAAGATGAGGTAGTACCACATCAAGTGATTTTAAACATTGATGAGTTACGAACGCGTCTGAAACGTCTGGATGATGAGATTATCAAGAAGAAGAATTTGCAGTTGCAGATCAAAGAAAAGCTCAGGGCTGATAAGGAGCGCTTCCTAAGGATCATGCAAAAGCAGGCAAACAGCGAATACTAGAACGGTTTAGCTTAACCCCCCAAAAGCGTTCCTACCCCCGCATCCGTCATTAATTCCAGGAGCACCGCGTGCTGCACTCGACCATCGATAATGTGTACGTTATTGACACCGCCCGCAATAGCATCCAGAGCACACTGTATTTTAGGTAACATTCCACCGTGAATAGTGCCATCAGAAATCAATGTAGCCACGTCAACTGCATTCAAATCAGTCAATAAATTTTGCTGATTGTCTAACACACCAGAGGTGTTGGTCATTAGTATTAATTTTTCTGCAGACAAAGCCGTGGCTATACTCCCGGCAACCAGATCAGCGTTAATATTGTATGGCCGCGTCGACGCATCAAAGCCAATCGGCGCAATTACGGGTATTGACGCCATGTTCGAAAACGTCGCCAGCAAATCCGGATCGATGTGATCAACCTCACCGACATAACCTAGCTCGTTATCATCCGCGTTTCGGCGTAACGGTTTTGCCGTAACCAAACGTCGATCATCCTCGCCGGTAAAAGCGGTTGCTTGACCACCATGCGAAGCTATCAAATCAATAATATGTTTATTAACAACATGCGTAAGCGTTTCTTGCACCACTTGCATAGTCTCGGCATCCGTCACACGCATACCGTTAATGAACCGACTTTGTTTGCCCAGTTTTTTTAAGGCTTCGCCAATCTGCGGACCACCGCCATGTACCACAACAGGTTTAAGCCCAATTTGTTTGAGCAACACAACATCGCGTGCGAAGCTACTTTGTAATGCATTATCGATCATGGCATTACCGCCATATTTGACCACAACGGTCTTGTCAGAAAATCTTTGAATGTACGGGAGCGCTTCCGTGAGCACCCGGGCAGTATGGTAGGCAGTTTGATCTTGCATGATGTTGTTAAACTCGAATTTTACTTTTTATAACGGGTTGTTGGCCGCGTCTTAATGATTAAACCTGGCCAATTTTTAGCTCGGCGAGCAAATCGATCAAATGGCGTGCCAATTTTCCTTTAGGCATCTCCGGAAACTGTTTTTCTCCTGTCGGCCAAAAAACATGCAACTGGTTGTTAAGCTGATCAAAGCCCTGACCATCACCAACCGGGTTAGCGGCAATCATATCGAGGTTTTTCCTGGCCAATTTTTCCCGTGCATATTTTTCAAGGTCATTCGTTTCGGCCGCAAAGCCGAGCGTAAATGGTCCATCCTCCAACGCGGCTACGCTAGCCAAAATATCCTTGTTTAGTTCAAAATCGAGCTGCAAGGATGCATCTGACTTTTTCGTTTTTTTATCTTGCTGGTTCGCAACCCGATAATCGGCTACGGCGGCTGTCGCAATGAAGATATCGTGATCCGCTACCCGGGACATGACCGCCTCATACATTTCCTGTGCGGTTTCCACATCCACACGCTTAACTGAGCGTGGGGTTTCCTGATGGACTGGGCCGCTTATCAAGGTAACCGACGCGCCAGCATCAATGGCTGCTGTCGCGACCGCATAACCCATTTTTCCGGAACTACGGTTGGAAATAAATCGCACTGGATCAATAGGCTCGCGCGTTGGACCAGCCGTGATCAGCACCCGTTGTCCTCCAAGTTTGCCGGTACTAAAATGCTCGATAACATCTTTAAGCAAATCTTCGGGTTCCCGCATTCGGCCCAAACCAACATCGCCACAGGCTTGGTCACCAGCGTCCGGGCCCAACATAATCGCGCCATTATTAGTGAGGGTCGTGATATTTTCAGAGGTGCTTTTTTGCGCCCACATTTGTTGATTCATGGCGGGCGCAATCGCTAGCGGGCTTTGTGATGCCAAACATAAGGTTGATAACAGATCGTCGGCGCGACCGACCGCCAAACGCGCAATAGTATTCGCGCTAGCCGGTGCAATTAGAATTAAATCTGCCCAGCGCGCAAGTTCAATATGACCCATGGCTGCTTCGTGCTCAGGGTCGAGCAACTCGGTCCGTACTGGTTCGCCTGTGAGCGCCTGAAAAGTCAGTGGAGTAACAAAAGCCTGACCGCCCTTGGTCATTACGACTTTAACGTTTGCTCCGGCTTTAACTAGCAGGCGCGCGAGCACCGCACTCTTGTAGGCGGCGATACCACCAGAGATACCTAAGAGAATATTTTTATGAAGTAGCGACATGGATGCAACCGGCTAGTGTGCTAACCCTGCTGCACCCATATCGCAGCAGGCTCATGGTTATGAGCAAAACGTTGAACTAGTCCAGAATGAAGGTAACTTTAAGACGAACGACGTAGTCTTTTACCTTGCCATCGCTAACGCTCACCTGTTGATCCGCAACCCACGCACTAGTGATGTTATTGAGCGTTTTATTAGCACGCTTAACACCGTTTCGAACGGCGTCTTCAAATGATTTAGTCGAACTTGCGGAAATTTCCGTAACTTTTGCTACTGACATTGGTTTAACTCCTTTTAGTGTGAAAAAAATAGTTGGCGAATTATATCGCTATTCGCAATTTTTATTGTAAATTTCGAGCGCTTCCGGCATCCATTGCTCGAATTGCTTGATTCTGGTCTCGGCACTGGGATGGGTAGATGCGAATTCGTCTGGTTTTTCTCCGGAAGAAGCAGCATTCATTCGCTGCCAAAGTTTCGGCGCCTCGCGCGGGTCGTAACAAGCCCGCGCAGCATAAATCAAGCCAATATAGTCTGCTTCAGATTCATGATTACGGCTAAATGGCAACAAGATGCCATAGTGTCCGCCAGCACCCATCGCCCCCATTACAGCTCGTTGGGCGCCAATATCCATTCCACCCAAGGCCATTCCTGCCGCCATGGTGCCAAATTGCATCAATTTTTGATGCGCCATGCGCTCAGCACCATGCCGGGCAATGGCGTGCGCTATTTCATGCCCCATTATCACCGCCAGGCCATCACGGTTTTCGGCTATCGGCAGAATTCCGGAATACACTGCAACTTTGCCACCAGGCAAACAAAATGCATTGGCTTGATCTGAATCAATCAAATTAAAATCCCAATCAAAACCGGGATCATCAGTACTTGCGGCCGCCGCTAAACGGGCGCCGATGTGACGGATTAATTCATACGTCTCGCCGCTCCTGATGACATTGGAGTCCCGCAGAATTTCCTGATAAGACTGCAAACCCAGGGCCATTTCCTGATCACGATCCATATCGACCAATTGCTTGCGATCGGTATAAGGGACGCTTTGCTGATTGCTGAAATAATAGTAGGCAAAATACAACGCGAACAGGATGATCGGAATCCAGCGCATGCTGAAACCACCTCGTCGTCGGCGTCTACCATAGGCTGCACTCTGAGGTGCTCTTCGGTTGAATATAGGCATGCGTAAAAAATAGACCCGTTAGGGTCCCGTTTCAAGGTTTTTTCCTATATTTATCAACTTTTATTGTTTGGTTTCTTACTTGTGTTGCATCAATCAGACTTATAACATGCTCACAGCATGAATACGGGCAGACTTTTTATCATTTCAGCACCTTCCGGCGCCGGCAAAACCAGCCTCGTTAATGCTCTGTGTGAGAAGGTTTCCGATATCCGCCCTTCCGTCTCCCATACCACCCGGGAAAAACGACCCGCTGAAAAAAACGGCGTCGATTATCATTTTATCTCTGAATCCCGATTCAAGGAGAAAAAAGACAGTGGTGATTTTCTCGAATCAGCACGCGTTTTTGATTACCACTACGGCACCTCGGCAAGCGCTGTTCAAGAGGCATTAGATAGCGGTACCGACATTATCCTCGAGATTGACTGGCAAGGTGCACGACAAATTCGCAAGACCCTGGACCACGGAGTTTCGATTTACATCTTGCCGCCCAGTACCGACGTTTTGGAGCAGCGGTTGCGGAAACGTGGTCAGGATAATGAAGACACAATCCGTCGGCGCATGCGCGCAGCAGTCATGGAAATGGTGCACTATGATGAATTTGACTATCTGGTCATTAACGACGATTTCGAACAAGCCCTAAACGCTTTGACGAGCATAGTTATGGCTCAACGCTGCAAAACCGAGGTCCAAAGCGCACAAAACCGCAATTTGATCAAAAGTTTATTGGCATAAAGCCTGTTTTTACATACAATTGAGCGTTCATTTTAACCAACAGCTTAAGGCCTCGCCCATGGCACGCGTCACCGTAGAAGACTGCATTGAAGTCATTAATAACCGTTTTGAAATGGTGCTGTCCGCAGCACGCCGCAGCCGTCAGTTACTGAATGGTGCGGAACCGAATCTAGAGTGGGAGAATGACAAACCCACAGTGATGGCACTCCGGGAAATCGCCGAAGGAATAATCACTAAAGATGTTCTCAATGAAGCGGAAAATTTAAATGTTATGTCGATTGAAGAAACCGTTGCCGCGGAAGAGTCTGATAGCCTCAGGTTTTAGTGACCGCGGTCAAATCTGACCATGTTGTTTCGTCGTCCGACCCATCTGCGACCGGACTAATACGCGGTCCGGCTGGGAACCCCTCCAACGAACGCTTTTTAATCAGCGATCTCTGCAATATGCTCGAGACCTATCTCGAGCCAGAAAAAATCACCGAGATAACGCGCGCCTACCTGGTAAGTGAGGCCGCGCATGAAGGTCAATCCCGAATGTCCGGGGAAGCCTATATCAATCATCCGTTGGCAGTCGCCAGAACTATGGCAGAAATGCGCATGGATGCCGAATCGATCATGGCAGCTATCCTGCATGATGTGATGGAAGACACCAACATTAGCAGAGAACAATTGGTGGACGAGTTTGGTGAAGTCATTGCTTCTCTCGTAGACGGCGTCAGTAAACTGAGCCATCTTACCTTCGACTCACGCGCCGAGGCACAAGCAGCCAGTTTTAGAAAAATGATGTTAGCGATGACCAGCGACGTGCGGGTCATACTGGTCAAGCTTGCCGACCGATTACATAATATGCGCACCCTGGGTTCATTGAACCCGGAAAAACGTCGGCGCATCGCGCGGGAAACTCTCGAAGTATATGCTCCCATTGCGCAACGCCTCGGGATGAACAAATTCCGCCGGGAACTCGAACGCCTCGGATTCCAGGCATTACATCCGATGCGCTATCGCGCCATCCATGCCGGGGTAGAAAGATCAAAAAGCCGCTATACCGAATTGCTCGGCAAGATTGAAACCAATATTAGTAACCGACTCGAGGAAATGGAAATTCAGGCGCGTATCCACTCGCGCGAAAAAAACCTGTTTAGCATTCATGAGAAAATGCGTGAGAAAAAACTCTCCTTTCAAGAAATCCATGACGTCTTCGCGCTGCGTATTGTGGTTGACGACATCGACACTTGCTACCGCACTCTGGGCGCCTGCCACACCCTTTATAAACCGATTCCCGGACGCTTTAAAGATTATATCGCGATCCCCAAAAGCAACGGCTACCAATCTCTACACTCCGTAGTTCTCGGTCCCGGCGGCGCCGAAGTGGAGATACAAATTCGCAGCATCGATATGGACCGCGTTGCAGAAGAAGGCATCGCGGCACATTGGTTTTATAAAAGTGAAGACGATCAGGAAACACCGGCACAACGTCGAACTAACGAATGGCTAAAAAGTCTGTTGGAACTGCAGCAAAACACCGGCAATGCACTCGAATTTTTTGAAAATGTTAAAATCGATTTGTTCCCTGATGAAGTCTATGTGTTTACTCCGAAAGGCGACATTATGTCTCTGCCACGTGGCGCTACCGGCCTGGATTTTGCCTACGCTGTGCACACTGACTTGGGTAATTCGTGCGTTGCTTTAAAAATCGATAAATATCTTTCTTCTCCCAGCGAAGTATTGGAGAGTGGGCAATCTATTGAAATACTCACTGACAAAAAAGTAAACCCCAACCCCACCTGGCTGAATTTCGCGGCAACTGCAAGAGCACGCTCCAGCATTCGCCATTATCTGAATACCATGGAAAAAGATGAAGCCGTTAATTTGGGAAAGCGGCTGTATAAAAAAGCGATTCGTGCGAAAGCCGGCACTTATGTTGAAGCACCAAAAGACCGGATGAAAGCTTTACTTAAAAATTATCATTACTCCGACAAGAACGCTTTATATCGCGCTATCGGTCTTGGTAAAAAATTGGCCGCATCTGTAGTCGATGACTTGTTTGGCAGAAAAAACAAAGAACAAACAACTGAGCCATTGATTATTAAAGGCTCGGAAGGAGTGGTTCTCATTCTGGCAAAGTGTTGTGGTCCGGTACCTGGAGATGCGGTCATCGGTATGATGAGTACCGGTCGGGGCATGGTTGTACACCGGCAGGAGTGTCCGAACATTGCAAACTACCTCGACAACGACGAACGTATATTGCCGGTTGAGTGGGAAGCAGACATGACCGGCTCGTTTCATGCCAGCATCCGTTTACAAACCCGCAATAAACCGGGCACCATGGCAGCCATCGCAAATTCATTGGCCTTCCAGAATTCAAATATCGAAAACATCGTCTATGAAGACCGCGATACGATGTCTTCACAAATCACATTTACTGTGGCCGTTGAAGACCGCCAACACCTGGCACAGGTCATTAGAAAGCTGCGAAATATTCCCGAAGTGATTAGAATAAGCAGACCCTTCACCTGATGGCAGCACTAAACTCATGTCAAAGACTACTGTTCATACTGACCTCGCGCCCGCCGCAATAGGGCCATATTCACAATCCGTCAAAGTTGGTTCCATGCTCTACACTTCAGGACAAATTCCTTTGCTTCCCGACTCTATGGAACTAGTCCAAGGCGACATAGCTGCGCAAACCCACCAGGTCTTTAATAACTTGTCTGCCGTGGCAGAGGCCTACAACGCTACTCTTGAGGATTGCGTAAAGCTCACCATTTTTATGACCAACCTTGGAAACTTTGCGGTGGTTAACGAGGTCATGGAACAATACTTTAACAAGCCCTTTCCGGCGCGCTCAACAGTACAAGTATCAGCCTTGCCTAAAGATGCTGAAATCGAAATCGAAGCGATTTTAAGTTTGTAATAACTGACTTTAAAGTGTCATCCAAAACCAATATTCTGCAGCAATCAGTAACCACATTGCGGGGTGTTGGCCCCAGCGTGGCGACAAAACTAGAAAATCTGCATCTACAATCGGTGCAGGATGTTTTGTTCCACCTCCCTTTACGCTACCAGGATCGAACCAGAATACTACCGATTGGCAGTTTGATGCCGAATATGGAATGTGTTGTAGAGGCTGAAATTCTACACTCCGAAATAAAGTTTGGCCGCCGCCGCATGCTATTGGTCAAAATTTCCGATGGCACCGGCAGTTTGTTACTAAGGTTCTTTCATTTTAATAAAAGCCAACAAGAACGGCTTAGCGCCGGCAACCGCGTGCGATGCTTTAGTGAAGTCAGAAAAAGTGGCGCTGCTCTTGAAATGGTGCATCCCGAATACCGGGTATTAATGGACAACGAAATTACTGAAGTCGAGGAAACCCTGACACCAATATACCCGGCGACCGATGGTGTACATCAAGCCACTTTGAGGAAGATCACGGATCAGGCGTTGCTGTCGGCAGATCAAGTTACCGAGTTAGTACCACCTGAACTTTGTCCCGACCAGTATCAGTACCGGTTGATCGATGCGCTCCAGTTAGTACATCGGCCACCGCCTGATGTTGACGTGACCGCACTCATGGCAGGCTCCCATCCGGCACAACAAAGACTTGCTTTTGAAGAACTTTTGGCGCAAATGCTAAGTCTTAAAAAGCTCAAACAGCGCATCGGTCGTAACCCTTCTTTTCCGATGCGAGAAAAACCGAAATACCGAACCAAATTTTTAGACGCATTACCGTTCAAACTAACCAATGCACAGGATCGCGTTGCTCGGGAAATTAGCACCGATCTTAATAATGACTCGCCAATGATGCGTTTACTACAAGGCGACGTGGGCAGCGGTAAAACCGTGGTTGCCGCACTGGCCTGTTTACAGGCCATTGAATCTGGCTATCAGGCAGCAGTCATGGCGCCCACCGAAATTTTGGCTGAGCAACATTTCAGAAATTTTCTGGACTGGTTTGAACCTTTGGGTATACGCGTATCCTGGCATTCGGGGAAATTAAAAGCGGCGCAGAAAAGAGAAATGCTCGAACTAATTGCCTCTGGCGAGTCACGTCTAGCGGTCGGGACGCATGCGCTGTTTCAAGACGATATCCAATTCGAAAACCTCGGGCTGTTCGTGATTGACGAACAACATCGGTTCGGCGTACAACAACGCATGGCCTTGCAAAAAAAGGGTGAGCAAGAAGGGCGATTACCACATCAATTGATTATGACCGCAACGCCAATACCTCGCACTTTGGCGATGACGGCCTATGTTGACCTGGACTTGTCAATTATCGACGAACTACCACCTGGAAGAACGCCGGTAAAAACTTCGGTGATCCAGATTGAAAGACGCGCCGAGGTTATCGATAGAGTTTCAGAAGCATGCATGAACGGTCAGCAATGCTACTGGGTATGTACTCTAATTGAAGAATCCGAAGTTTTGCAATGCCAGGCAGCCGAAGATGCCTATGAACAACTTAAAATGCAGCTGCCTAAAGTGAAAGTCGGCCTTATACACGGCCGTATGAAATCCTCGGAAAAAGAAGCGGTTATGTTGGCCTTCAAAAATGCTGAGCTGGATTTACTTATAGCGACTACGGTTATCGAAGTCGGTGTCGATGTACCAAACGCCAGTCTAATGATTATTGAAAATGCCGAACGGTTAGGGCTTTCGCAATTGCATCAATTACGAGGTCGGGTTGGTCGTGGTGCCAAAGAGAGTTTCTGTATTTTGATGTATAAACCACCGCTATCTGCGAATGGTAAACAACGTCTGGCGGCCTTACGAGAATCTAATGACGGCTTCAAGATTGCACAAATTGATTTGGAACTTCGTGGGCCAGGCGAACTTTTAGGCACGCGACAAACCGGGCTCATTCAATTCAAGATTGCGGATCTTATCAGGGACAAAGCGCTGATCCCGGAGGTTATGCAAGTAGCGGAAAAAATTCTTGAGAGCCACTCTGATCAAGCCGATGCCATCGTCGAACGTTGGCATGGTGAAAAGCTGGTTTACCAGCAAGTCTAGTCTTACTTTTTAGCCTTTAAAAGCAGTGTTACTCTGTAAGTAAGTAATTTCGGCTGCACTTGAGACGCGCCCCAATATTTCATTTCTATGCGGGAAACGCCCGAAGTTTTTAATGATATCGCGATGGTGGTACGCATACCTTGACTGCTGCTCTAATCCGGCTTCGGCAAACATCTTTATTGAAAGATCCTGATCAGCGAGTACCTCACTATGCATTAGCGGCATATACAGAAATCGGGAATGATCAGTAGACAAGGACTTATTAGAGCCGGACTCAATCGCGTGTTTACAAACCGCCACAGCTTTTTCATCACTCGCATAAGCCTTTGCACTACGACGAAAAATATTCCGAGGGATCTGATCTAGCAATATACATAAAGCCAAACAGCCAGTAGCACTATTCATCCATTCATCATGCTTACCGGCTAAGGCATGCGGCCAGATTTTAGAGAATTTTTGTGTTAATTCTTGATCGAATTCCGCAGTAGCTTTAAACCAGTACTTTCTGGTGTTTTCGTCGTACCAGAAATCAACCAGTTCGGGTGCGCTTATCATTCTTCTTCGTTGCTGAAATATACTTTCGGTTCTGGTTTGGGTTTTAGCGGATCGATGAGATGCCGCAACCCATTGCTTTGAACTTCTAAAGACAAGGCCATCAGCTCGCCAAGTTGGCCGGCGGGTAAGCCCTTATGCTTGAACCAAACCAGATACGCTACCGGCACATCTATCATGACTCGCCCTTTAAACTTGCCAAACGGCATCTTGGTTGTTGCCAAGGCCAAGAGGTCTTCTTTATCGAACATTTTTATCGTGTTGCAGGATTAACGCCGAGGTATCTCTATGCTCGTGACCATCTGCTCTTAATTGACGGTAGCTGGCAATGACCTCTTTGCTGTTTGGCAATGCCACGCCATTTTCTTGCGCTTGGTCTATGCAGTAGCCCAAGTCCTTTATCATCCATTTTAAGGCGAAACCGAAATCAAATTCTCGAGCATGCATGGTTTTACCGCGATTGTTCATTTGCCAGGATTGCGCCGCACCTCCGGAAATCGCTTCTAAAACTGTTTCAACATCAAGATGCTCGGCTTCAGCAAAGCGTATACCTTCGGACAAACCCTGCAACACACCTGCAATGCAAATTTGATTAACCATTTTCGCTAATTGACCGGACCCAACGTCACCAATTAAAACTACCTTATGGGAGTAACATGCTAACAGTGCTTGAACCTTGGCAAGCGTTTCAGCATCACCACCAAGCATACAACTCAACAAACCTTTTTTTGCACCCTCCTCACCACCGCTAACGGGTGCATCTAAAAACCCAACATTTGATTCTGCCAAACGCGTACCCAACGTTTTTGCCAAGGCCGCGGATGTGGTCGTGTGATCAACGAGTATCGCGCCTCTTTTGAGGTGTGCTATCGCTCCATTTTCCTGAAACAAAACCGCCTCAACATCTTCATCCCGCCCCAAGCAGGTAAACACGACATCGGCATCACTAACAGCTGCGGGCACGGAGTCGGCACAGTTACCGTCAAACTCTTTCCTCCATTGTTGGGCGCGACTGCTAGTGCGATTCCATACGGTTACCGGATCGCTCAGTTTGGTCGCTAGATGGCCTGCCATGTGATAACCCATCGCACCTAAACCTAAAAATGAGACTTTGGCCATCGTTAGTTTAAATCTGCGGCGTACTCACGCAATTTATCTAGCGGCACAGTTTCTAAAGCACGCTGGTGTGTTCGCAACAAATAGACTTTTGGCGCCATACCATTTTCGTAAGCCTCTAACCATCTACCGGCACACAAACACCAGGCATCTCCTGGTTGCAAGCCGGGAAAATTATATTGTGGCGCGGGGGTCATCAAGTCATTGCCACGAAATCTGGAAAACTCTAAAAACTCCTGGCTAACCTGCACGCATACTGTGTGCGAACCAGCATCCTCTTCGCAGGTGTTACAAAATGAATCGCGGAAAAAGCCCGTTATCGGTTCGCCACCACAACTCTCTAGTTCTTCACCCAGAACATTGATCGGATCATCTGCTTCCATCACTCACATATCCTTTTTGTTAATTCGAGATGGATCAGGTCAGCTTCATCATCATGATCGGATAAATCTCTTAGTTTTATTTTATTCCATTCGTTATTTTCAACAAATGTCTGTAACTTCTCTGCGTGGCCTACGTATAAGGCCGTGTATTTAAAATCGCCGGCTGGCCTTTGCATATAGGCAAGGCCGGCAAATTCCAGATCTTTTATTTGCTGCGACGATTCCTCCGCTAGTTCGCGAAACGCACACTCTCTCGGAGTCTCTCCCGGCTCAATGCGGCCACCTGGCAACTCCCATTGTCGGCGGTTGATATTAAACCCGAACAAATACTCTTGCTCAAATTCTAAAATGACTACCGAGGCGGTAATCGGTTTCGTTACGCCGATGAGCTCATCTTCATCGCCTTCAAGAAATCCATGTAAGGTATAACCAGACCTATTCGTGATTCTCAAACTGACTCCTTTTATAGCGCTGCTTTACATCTCAATGCAGCGCTCCCGATATTTGCACATATTGTGCCAGATGACCTGCAGAATAACAGTGGCGGACTTGCTAAATACTTTTAACTTTATGTTTGTTTTTAGGGTAGTCAAACCATTGCAAAGAAGTGTCACTGCTATCCATAGAATGCCAATGATCAGATGGACAAGAAAAGGCCAGCATACCGGCAGTAGGAACATTCTCAATATGAGTTTGGCTAAAGCGATTGGCTAATTCCGTATACGCCGGATTGTGTCCGACAAACATAACGGTTGTATATTGGTCATCAGTTTTTTTGATTTCCTGTAAAACGGCGTTAACGTCGAAGGTATAGGCTTGCGGGTTTATGACGATGTCCTCTTCTTTATAACCAATACCGGCACAAAATATTCTCGCCGTACTCAAGGCGCGCACCGCCGAACTACTGATAACCAACTCCGGAGCATCTGCTAACGCCAAAAACCTTTTAGCCATTTTTTCCGCACCCTTCCGGCCGCGTTCGTTCAAGGGGCGATCATGATCCGAAAGATTATTATCTCCCCAGCTGGATTTGCCATGTCGTAATAAAAAAAGTGTTTTCATTATTTTTTGCCGCAGATGACTACTGTGCTACAGGGTTTGATGCTTCCAAAGTTTTGATAATTTGTTCAAACTGCGCGTTATTTTTATTGTTTGGATTTAACTCTATTGCTGCCTGCATATGCGGCAGCGCCGCACGGTTATCTTTATCAAGACCAATATAGACAACCGCCTCATTCGCCTCCATCGCGGCGGAGGCCGGATATTTGCTTTGATAGAGTTTGTACCAACGATGCGCGTCCGGTGCTAACTCTAGTTCGGCCGCCATAGTATGCAGGCGCTGTAGCGTTGAAGGATGGACTAATAAAGCTTCTTCAGGTTCATGCTTTAGTTCGGAATAGAAATCCAAAATCTTTTGCTGATCTCCGCGAGCGCTTGCGATTGAGAGCTGTATAAACTTGCCACTATAGTCACCAACCGGAGCCATCTTGAAAATGTCTGGCATAAAAGCTTCAGCTTCGGCGTACTTACCGGTTGCCGCATAGCCGCGCGCCTGATCAAGATTAACTTCATACTCATGTGGCCAGAACTCAGCCATGCTCCTCAAAATGTTGAAAGACGCCGGATAATTTCCGATTGCTGCATAGGCTTTAGCGGTATCTTTGAGCAACGTTTGATATTCGGGGTGATAAAACCAGCCGCGAAATGTTAGCGGCGTTTGCCAGCCTATGGCGTTAGGGTTAGCAGCGCGTTGCGCGGTACTTCTTGCCGCCACTACAACCCGGTCATTGATTTCTTCATACATTTGCAGCCACTGCAAATTAACGACAATAGTAAATATCCCTACATACGAAAATAGACCGGCAAACAAAAGTTTTTTAGTGCGGCCGAGCTCCAGTTCTTTTTGTATTTGTTTAGGCGAGATTTGATCAGTTTTTTTGATTAGTAATGCGCTATATAAACCTAGCAAAACCATTGGCACGGCGACCTGATAGGGAAAACTGAACAATGCATTAAACATGCTGCCAGCTATTGCAGACCCCAACGCCAAATAAAAAAAAGTTTGCCCCTCCGGGGCGCTGTTCATCAACCTGAAAAAACACCAGAGCAAGCTAAAACCGAAACCGACAAACAACAACAAACCAACTATCCCGATTTCAATCACCAGCTCCAAGTAGTCGTTGTGGACACGTTGAATACCAAGGGTTTGGTGGGTTTCGAAGGTTTTTCCCTGCGTGTCGGTCTCGACATTTTTGAGATAGAAATAATTGCCTAGACCAGCACCGAATACTGGTCGCTGTTTTGAAATTTTCAGGGCCGCTCGATATATCCCGTAACGACGGTTTTCTGAGTCACGGGCGTACTCTGCAATACTTCCTAGCTCAGGCGTTAATACCTGCCAGAACGGTTTAAAGCCACTACTGGAGAAATTCAGCATGGTTACGGTCATCACCACTGATCCCAACAAAGCTACGCTTTTCTGTTTATTCCAAAAAAATGATTCCGACAATTCTCGTTTTCGCCAAAGAAAAATTCCCAAGCCAAAAATAATCGAGACACCCACACTAACCCAGGCGGCGCGGGTGGTGGTATAAAATAAGTACACGAACATGAGGCCGCCAAACATTGCGGCGAGCCAGCTGAATAGGCCGCGCGTGGTTCGCAAACCGAGTAGATATAAACAAAATGGCAGGGTCAACACGATGACGTGGGTTGCCATATTGCGGTTGCCAAATGTAGAGGCTGGAGGTGCAGCGGATTTAGGAGTATCAAACGGCGTCAGATATTGCAGGATTCCAACCACCGCTATAATCATGCCGGCACTTACAAGCCCCCAGGCAAGATTACCAAGGTTTTTTCGATCCTGTTGGATATTTAGTCCGATTAGAAAAGCGCCTGCCGCTGCTATCCACAATAACCACTTAAAGACATAGAAGTCCCGACTAACCGACCAAAAAACAGAGGCCGAGGCGAGCAAAAAAAGTGCGGCAGCGAAAGCACGTGACCAACTAAACCTAAAGGTCAAAATGGTCGTCGAACGGTTTTGATATAACCACCAGAAAACCAACAAACAAATACCAATCTGAGCGACAATAGCTTTAACAAACATATGATTGCTAACCATGTCGCCAAACCACGCCCCGCTTAAACCAAGCGAAAAAATAAATACCGCCATTACCCAGGAAGGAAATGGTTTCAATGTAATTTTTTTAGTTTTACTTTTACGCTTGTTTCGTTTTGCCACGAAAATTTCGCCGACTACTCAACAGTTATTGTTATCTTTTTAGACATCACTGGTTTTTGGTGCGGCACATGCAAGTAGTTACCCAACAATAATTGCAAAGTATGTTCGCCGGGCGGTAGCGTTAATGTCGTTTCGGTTTGGCCCAGACCAAAGTGTACAACGTTATCAGTAGTAGGCAGGGGCATGCTCATATCGGGCATTTCGTCCAGATCAATCAAGATGTGGTGATGGCCGGTATTCTCTGCATCAATACCCGCAGGAGCTACACCCATGCCCGACAACCCGAATTTAACTACGAAAGTACCTGGAACTACGTCACCATCAGCAGGCGAAATTATATATACCTTGGCGTCTTCAGGCGCAGTTCTGACGAGCGGATTAGGGTCTTCTTTTGCTGCTACCGGCGCCCCAGCAGTCGTTGACTCTGGTGTCTGTTGCTCACACCCTAAGATTAGCAAAGCGCTCAATAGACAAAGAGGAAATTTTATGTACATTGACTCTACACTCCTGTGTTAAATCGATAATTATTATTCCGCCAAGGAAGATTCTCTAATCGCTCTAAACTCATTACCGACGCGCCATTCCGGCCAGGCATCACTGTTGGTAATTTCACTCGCGACCAAATAATTCATTTGTATGTCTTGAATGATGCCACCAATATCCCAATCTTCAGAATATTCATCGCTAGGTTTATGATAGCGGTTCGCTACGTAATCATCTTGCCGCGCGATTCCCCAGGATGTACCTTTATTGCGAACATCAATACCAGCTTCCGCATACATCATCGGCACGCCCTTCTTGGCGAAATTAAAATGATCAGAGCGATAAAAATATCCTTTTTCCGGGGTCGACTCTGGCACCAAAGTTCGACTTTGCAAACTTGCAGCACGCGACAAATAATCCTGTAATTCAGATGCATCCCAACCGATTACAGTGACATCGTGGGTTGCGCCGTACACACCCATGCCGTCCATATTAATACCTGCAACAGTTTGCTTAAGCGGTACCGGCGGATCTTCTACATAGGCGGCGGAACCAAGTAACCCGGATTCCTCCGCGGTCACTGCTAAAAATATAATACTGCGCTCCGGAGGGTTACTGGAAAACATCCTGGCCAATTCCAGAATCGCCGCCGTACCGGTAGCGTTATCGACTGCACCATTATAGATATTGTCGGTTTCAGTATTACTTTCATCAGTACCCAAATGATCCCAATGCGCGGTAAAAATAAAGTACTCGTCCGGGTTTACAGTACCCGGCAAAACGGCTGCGACATTGTGCGATTCGGATTGCGCAATCGTATTGGTCAAGGTCGCATCAAGCGTCATATCAAAATTGACCGCTGAAAAACCGGGTTTTCTTGCGGCGGTTGTGAGCGCGTCAAAATCCTGATCTGCGGCGGCGAACAGTTCGCGCGCAGCTGCCTCTGTAATCCAGCCTTCGACGTCTGCCAGATTATTACTTCCAGCATCACGTAAATGATATTGTGGACCGGTCCAACTACCGGACACCACACCCCACGGATAACCTGCTGCATCGGTTTGATGAATAATGATCGCGCCCGCTGCACCCTGTCTGGCGGCCTCATCAAACTTGTAAGTCCAACGACCGTAATAGGTCATCGCTTTACTTTTGAAGAAATTATCGTCGCCAGATAAATAACCGGGATCGTTGACCATTATCACAGCGGTCTTGCCACGCATATCCAAGCCTGCATAATCATTCCAGTCATATTCCGGAGCCACCACACCGTAACCAACAAACACCAATTCGGAATCCTGTAAGGATGCTTTGGTAACGGCCTGACGGGTCCATGTGACCATATCTTGTTTGTAATTTAAATTTGCCTGATAGCCAGAAGTAGATTTAATTTCAAGCTTCGCATCTTTCGCGGCGGTTATTACCATCAGCTCGACCGCTTGCCGATAACTGGAATTGGCAAACGCCGGTTGCAGTGACAAACCTTTAAATTGTTGCTCTATATACTGGACGGTTTTTCTTCCACCTGGTGTCGCTGGTGCACGGCCGCCAAATTCATTTGACGAGAGTACCTGCACATGCGCTAGAAAATTATTTTGGTCAATCGCCGGCAGGTTCGTTAGCCGCCCAATATCTTTAACACAGGCAAATAGAAAAACGGTGGCACATATGGCACTTACTAATAAAGATTTGTTCATTTTGGAGTCTGCTTAACTAGGTTATCGAAATATTCAAATATATCTTGCTGCGACATATTAGCAGCGTTTTTTAAATCCTCAGCCCGGGATGAAAACCGAATGTCGCCACCGGCATCGACCACTACTATCGAAGGAATTCCGGCCATTACCGGCGCATTGAATTTTTCCGCTAAATCCAGATTGCGGTTACGTTCTCCAACATCAATAAACACGATGTCATAATTGCTTGCCAACAAGCTTTGCAGTGGTTCTTTTGTATACGCCGAGGCCAGGGCACGTGAATCAGAACACCAATTCGCTCCGAACGTTAACAGGGCGCGCTTGTCGGTATCCAGAGTTTGGATGGTGCTGCGGATATCAGCACTCGCATCCCGTTCTGCTGTAAATGGGGTCGGCCCGGTCGCGCAAGCACCTAACAGACCAAGCAAGCCAAACCAAGGTAATATTTTTTTCATTGCACGTATCTCGCTAAAAGTATGGCGAAATATTATGACAACCATGCGTACAAAGCCACTGTTGCCCTTAAAACCCAATAAATAACAGCGTTTTGGTGGCTTTTCTTCACATTTAACAACTTTAGGCTTATGATTGACACCATCAATAATGTCGTTGAGCTAAGGCTCTTCAGCCTTATCGCTATTCCAATTTACAATTAATAATACGGGGGTATTACAATGTCACGATTTAGCATTACTAAAACACTCATACTAGGCTTGGTTTTAACAGTTGCCTATAGCGGCGCTGCTTTTGCTGCACTCGAGGAGATCGTAGTTACAGCACAAAAAAGAGAACAGAGCTTGCAAGATGTTCCAATTTCAATATCTGTGGTGAGCGGTGAAGTTATCCGGGAAGCCGGTATCGATAATATCGAAGACCTGCAAGCCTATGTACCTAACCTGCAAATGAGTGAAACAGGTATTAGTACGCAATTGTATGTGCGCGGCATCGGTACTGGTAACAACCAGGGTTTCGAACAATCGGTTGGCCAATATATTGATGGTATTTATTATGGGCGACAACAATTAATCCGGGCACCATTTTTTGATATGGACCGCATCGAGGTTCTGCGTGGCCCACAGGGTACGTTGTTCGGCAAAAACACGATTGCCGGTGCATTGAACATGACCACGGCCAAGCCAACCGAAGAATGCGAAGGTTATGTCAGCATTGAAGGTGGCGAGTTTGGTATTCTCGATGGACGCTTCGCCTACTCCGGCGCACTTAACAATGACGGTAGTCTAAGAGGTCGAATCGCTGGCCGGTATTTCGAAACTGATGGTTATATTGAAAACGACTTTAGAGATCGTGACGAAACTCAACGTGAAGAAAGCGCCTTACGGCTTTCGCTTGAACATGACGTTACCGACCAATTCTCGTATGGTGCAAAGATCGAAGTCAACCATTTTGACTCCGTTGGACGCGCCATCGAAGTTATTCAGGACGACCCTGCTATTGCACCATTTCCGTTGGCTGGATTCACTTTTGATGAAATTTTTGCGCTGGTCCTATCGGATCAGGACGCCATTGGTGATGTTGCGCTTGACGGTATACGTTCTGCCAACGCCAGAGAAGACAGTCAAAATGAATTGATTAATGCCACCTTTGAGGGTCGTTATGACCTGGCCAGCGGCAATACATTGGAATTCACCACTGGTTATGTAGAATATGAAATTGAAGAGCGCTGTGATTGTGATTTTATTGCCGGTGACATTTTTAGCACGCTCGGGCTTGAAGAATACGATCAGTTTAGTCAAGAAATTCGTTTGGTATCGCCAGGCGGTGAAAATTTTGATTGGTTGGCTGGCGTGTTCTACCAAACCAGTACGTTGGACTACGCAGATAGTATTGTTATACCAGCAACCTCGATCTTGCCTGCAGTCAACCCCGCTTTAGCGGCTATCGGAAATACCAGCGCCTCACGTACCTATGATGCAAACAGCGATCTATTCGCGATATTCGCACAAGGCACCTGGAGCTTTACAGATTCTTTGAGAGTGACTGTCGGAGCACGGTATTCCAATGAAGATAAAGACGCTGCGCGGATTATTAACGTGATAGATAATGCAACCGGTCAAATCCCGGCAAACCCAACGGCTGCTGCTACCGCCGCCGCTGTTTACAACGCTGCATTCAACGTGCAAACCGAACAATTGTTATTGCTTGGCGCACCGACTGGGCATAACTTGAATGGCGACTTAAGCGAGGATTCATTCACACCGTCGATTAGTTTTGAATGGGATGTGGGCGACAACACCTTGTTATATGGCTCGGTTAGCACCGGTTTTAAATCCGGTGGTTTCGACGCCAGAGCTAACAATATCGGCTCTTTTGAATTTGCTGAAGAAGAAGCCACAGCGTTTGAGGTTGGTTTTAAATCAACCCTGCTGAACGGTAATCTGGAATTCAACGGCGCAGCCTACTTTACGGATTATGATGATCTGCAAATTGCCCAGTTTGACGGCACCCTTGGTTTCAATGTTGGTAATGCAGCCAGCACTGAAGTAAGCGGTGTAGAGTTTGATGGACGCTGGTTAATCTCCGATGCGTTCACACTGAACTATGCACTCGGTTACCTGGATCATAGCTATGAAGATTACCAAAATGGTAACTGCTATAACCGTCAGGTACCAGACGGCGTAATAGGCGCGCAAGGTAACCAACTTTGCGACTACACTGGTCAAGATGCACAGTACACGCCTGAGATCACCGGAAGTTTGGCGCTCAACTATGAGCAAGAGCTCGGTTTTAACGGCTTACGTTTCAAAGCGCTCGCAGCGTATAACTACACTGATGAACAAAACGTACACGTAGACATCGACCCGCTGTTTAAAATAGATTCGGTTGGGTTGGTTGATATTAGCGTTGCTCTTGAAACTGATAAATGGTCACTGGCAGTACTTGGACAAAACGTCACTGACGAAGACTATGTAACCTATGTAGGTAACACGCCTTTGTCTGGTAGTAGTTTTGGTACTAACACCTTTTATGGGTTTGTAGCACCACCACAGACTGTTACATTCCGCGGTGAGTATCGCTTCTAAACATTAAACTTAGAGCAACAAAAAAGCCCGGGTTATCCGGGCTTTTTTGTGTCCGTAATCAAGTCGTTAAACACTGGCGACAAAAACACCTTCTCGTTCGAATTCGCTCTCTACCAGTTGCGCAACAATAAACTGCGCCAATTCTGCAGTCCGGACCTTGCCGCCTGGCACCGTAATTTTATTTGCCAGTAATGTCTCGAGGCGCTTACCTTGTTTGATTTTTGGACACCTTACAATAGTCCAGTTTAATTGGCTCGCAGACAATAAACGATACTCACGCTTTTTATCTTTTAACAGCTTTCCATATAGTAATGGCGTAATAAATTTACTGTACAAGCCATACGCACCGCTGCGTTTGTCAGCTGGCATCACTAAACCCGCTGACGACACTAAAATATAGCGGGTAATATTCGCTGCACTCATTTTTTCAATAAGATGTCCGGTGGCAGTTGAACAAATCTGCGGATCAACGTCTTTATCACCCTGCGCAGCGGGACCAACTGCACTGAGTACCGCCGAGCATCCCTGCAATAGTTTTTCTATATCCTCGCCACGCGCCGCATCACCGGTTATTACTTCCAGACGACGATGAGTTAATTGCAATTCAGAGGATTCACGCACTAAAGCTCGTACGGTATAACCCTGATGTAAGGCTTCGTTGATTATAGGGCCGCCGGCTAATCCAGTGCCTCCTAGAATCGCTACTTTTCCGAGTTTATCTGTCATTGTACTTTTCCATAATAGTCATTTGTATGAGCGTGCGTATTGAATTTGGGTTTATAGAGTATCTGTGGTTGGATAGCCAGTAATCATGTCACTTTTTCGAGTTGTTGCCAGACATCTTCTAATGCTTCACTACAACCCTGCTCTATCTTTAGCGTGGCCAGCTCGTCTCCCCTGGTTTTTCCTCTGGTGAGGATACCAATTGGTTTATTCAGCTCGGCCGCCCGTTTAACAAACCTGTAGCCGGAAAAAACCGTCAAAGAAGATCCAACCACGAGCAGTGCTCCCGCCTGCTCTAATTGTCGTTGACAAAATTCAACGGTCGGTTTTGGCACAGACTCGCCAAAAAAAACAACTTCTGGCTTTACGATACCGCCACATCGACAATCCGGAACATCAAAATCATTGTAGTTGGCGTTGTCAATAATAACGTCACCATCAGGCCGGTCGCGGGCAACGATAACCTTGGTTTGCCATTCCGGATTTTTTTCGCTCAACAACGCCTGCCAATCCCGCCTTGAACCGGATACTCGACAAGATAGGCATATCACCGTATCAATGCGACCATGCAAATCAACAACGCTCATAGACCCGGCACGTTGATGCATCCCATCAACATTCTGTGTCACGAGACATTGTAGGTAACCGGCGCTTTCCAGTTTTTGTATCGCAAAATGTCCGCCATTGGGTTTATTTTGCTGCATGCGCGGCCAGCCAAGCATACTACGGGCCCAATATCGTTGACGAGTTGCATACTCGTTAATGAAATCTTGATAGAGCACAGGTTTGGCATGCAGCCAATTTCCATCGGCGTCACGATAGGCAGGGATACCGGAGTCGGTACTAATACCAGCTCCGGTCAGTATAAAAAGATTTTGGTTGTCGCTTACAAAATCAGAAAGTTGGCTTTTAGCGCGCAATGATTTCGCACACGCCCCGACGACAACTGGTATTCGGCTTAACTTCGATAGCGCAGTCGCTGGTTAAACCTGCCAAGGAAATATATTCCCGTTCTAGCCGCACACGTCGATTGGCATGACCTTGCAAAATACTCAAGTTGGATTGCACTTTGGAATAGGCTACAAATTTGTCCGGACCACCACAAGCCTTATAACCGGTAGCAATAGCGTCGCAATCGGAGAGCGTATCGCAACGAGGATATCCAACTGCAGCTTTTATCTGGGTGTCCAGACGATCCAAGTCCGCCTCTATACTCTCTAATGTTCTAGGACCAACCGACACCGAAGCGCAAGCGCCTAGAGTTATCAATAAAAAAGCAATCAATACACGCATCTTTAAACCCCGGTGAGGAAAGTTGAATTTTATCGCAAGATATTGCTTACCATTGATAATTTCAATCTATTTCACCAAAAATTCGGCTCACTATATGTATCGCCGCAATCTCGGGTTACAATCATAGCCAGATTTTTTCGTTCTGCTTTCTGTTCGCTTAGGTTTGTAACAAAAAGGTGAAAGCAAAAGCGTGAACCAAACTTTGCTACCGCGGTCTGCTACATAATAAACTCTCTTTAATAAAAAATACCCAAGGACAATCGATGAACTTTAATCACGTAACATTCACCTGTATTCTCCTTTTAAGTTTAAGTGCGTGCCAGTCATCCGGCGTCAACCCGGTATCACTTGACAACAATCTAAGTTACCTCAATCAACCAGCGGCCGGCATGCCTGAAATCGACATCCCGTTCGAAAAGTTTACTTTGGATAATGGCTTGCGAGTTATCGTTCACGAAGATCGTAAAGCGCCGATTGTGGCAGTCAGCGTCTGGTATCACGTTGGCTCCAAAGACGAACCTGTCGGTAAAACCGGTTTTGCGCATTTGTTTGAACATCTCATGTTCAACGGTTCCGAAAATTACGATGATGAGTATTTTGGTCCGTTTGAAAAAGTTGGTGCTACCGAAATGAACGGTACAACCTGGTTTGACCGCACCAACTATTTCCAGAATGTACCAACGCCCGCTGTAGATATGGCCTTGTGGATGGAGTCTGATCGCATGGGACATATTCTAGGCGCTATCACACAAGAAAAACTCGATGAACAACGCGGCGTGGTGCAAAACGAAAAGCGTCAGGGCGATGACCGACCGTATGGCAAGGTGGAATATCGGTCTTTGGAAGGTTTGTTTCCTGCCGGTCACCCGTACCGCCACAGCACGATCGGCTCGATGGCGGATCTGGACGCGGCATCACTGGAGGATGTGAAACAGTGGTTTGAAGATTATTACGGTGCGGCCAATACGGTACTGGTGTTAGCTGGTGATATCGACGCCGCTACCGCACGCCCGTTGGCGGAAAAATACTTTGGCGATATTCCGGCCGGACCGCCGGTTAATCAACTCAAATCCTGGGTACCGGTTAAACAAGAAAACGTTATTGAGGTAATGCCGGACCGTGTGCCGCAAGCCAGAATTTTTCGCCAATGGGTGCTGCCCAGCCGCATCACGCAAGACACCCAATTATTACAATTAGCGGCGCAAGTACTCGGCGGCGGCAAGAATTCAAGATTATACAAAACTCTGGTTTACGACCAGCAGCTTGCTACCAGCACTTATGCCTATGTTGAACAACACGAACTCAGCAGTATTTTTGAAGTCAACGTAACACTAAAACAGGGTGCCGATGAAAACATTGTGGCGGCCGAAATTGATAAAATAATGGCTGAATTTTTGGCCGACGGCCCCAGCAACGACGAACTAAGCAGGGTCATCAATAGTATCAACGCGTCAGCCATTCGCGGTTATGAAAAAATTGGCGGCTTTGGCGGTAAAGCAACTGCGCTGGCGCGCGGTGAATTATATGCCGGTGACCCCGGATTTTATAAGACCAGTTTGAATTGGTTAAACAACGCACGTGCCGAAACAGTTACAGATATAAGCAATACATGGCTTGGTAAGGGTTATTATCAAATGACTGTCGTGCCGTTCGCTGAACATACCACCAGCGAAACAGGCGTCGATCGAAGTAAAGGCTTACCCTTCGTAGGCGCGATGCCAGACCTTAGTTTTCCCGAAGTACAACGCGGCCAACTAGCCAATGGTATGAAAGTAGTGCTGGCGGAAAGACGTTCCCTGCCATTGGTTAATGTAGCCATGCAGTTTGATGCGGGGTACGCGGCGGATGCCGGGGGTGTGCTTGGCGCATCCAGTTTTGCTTTAGATATGTTGACTGAAGGCACGACGAGTCGCAGCGCTTTGGAAATATCTGCGGAAGCAGAAAACTTGGGTGCTATTGTTTATGCAAATTCAAGTCTGGATGTTTCTAACATTGGTGTATCGGCCCTAAAAAATAATCTCGATGCGTCAATTGATTTAATGGCTGATGTAGCGCGCAATCCGGCTTTTTCCCAAACCGAGATTGATCGACTACGCAAACAATGGTTGGCTGGTATTGATCAAGAGCAAAACCAACCGGTACAAATTGCGCTACGTAACTTGCCGCCATTAATGTATGGGGATGGACATTCTTATGGCATTCCATTCACCGGCAGCGGTACCAAAGCCTCGATAAACTCGCTAACCCGCAATGACCTTATAAGTTTTCACAATAATTGGTTGCGCCCTGACAACGGCACGATCTATGTTGTCGGCGATACCAGTATGCAAGAGATTGTACCGCTACTTAACAAACATTTTGCGGATTGGGCGGTGCCTGCTGCAACTGTACCAACGAAAAATATCGCGACGGTTTCGACGCCAACGCAATCCATTGCCTATCTGATTGATAAGCCAGGAGCCGCGCAAACTGTATTGCTGGCCGGGCACGTCATTCCGCCTACCGGCGCGCCAGATAACCTGATCACCGAAACTATGAACGACATTTTGGGCGGTTCGTTTACTGCCCGCGTTAATATGAATCTACGCGAGGACAAAGGCTGGAGTTACGGCGCCAGAACAATCACCTGGGATGCACGCGGGCAACGACCGTGGATTGTATACGCCCCGGTACAGACTGATAAGACTAAAGAGTCGATACAAGAGTTACAACGTGAAATGCGCGAGTATCTCAATCAGGCACCAGCGACTGCCTCTGAATTAGAGCGGGTGATCAATAACAAAACCAATAGTTTGCCGGGCCGCTATGAAACATCGGGCGCAGTATTGGGCACTTTAAGATCCAATGAAAACTACGGTCGGCCCGACGACTATGTCGAAACCCTGAAGCAGAAATATCAGAACGTTGAACTATCTGCGGTACGCAGTTCCGCCAAACAAGTGCTTAAGCCTGATGCCTTGAGCTGGGTAATTGTTGGTGATCGCAAAGAGATAGAGGCTGACATCCGCGCACTAGGATTCGATGCGGTTAAGATCATGGACGTAGATGGTAATTTAATCGAGTAGTGTTAATGGCGCTCGTTATTAATCGATAGCGAGCGCATCTTTTTAGATCCAACGCCGTACTTTTGTACAGTAATCCTGGTAAGCATCGCCAAATAACTTAAGCATAGCTTGCTCTTCTGGCTCGATCTGAAAGGTAGAGATAAACAAATAGAACAAAAATATTGCGACGAGATTTAGCAAGCTCCCCAAATACAGGAACCAGGCAAACAAGACCAGTAACATGCCTAAGTACATCGGGTTTCTGCTAAACCGGAACATACCGGTGGTCACCAAACGACTGGCCTTTTCCGGTGATACTGGATTGACTGTAGTTCTAGCCTTAAGAAAACTGACGATCGCAGTAACATCGATCAGCACGCCAAGCGCCAACAGCGTTATAGAAATTGTTTGTTGCGCGGGAAAAACAAATTTCCACGAGCTGGTGAAGTTAGCGATCAGCCACATGATCGACACCCAAATGAGCAAAACAATCGGTGGCGGTATTTTTGTTTTCATGGGCGCTACCATCTTGCGAGTGAGCGGAGTGCTTACTTTACCGTATACGGAAAAAATCTGAAATGAGCCCGGAACAATTACATCTAGCGTTAAATATTCGAATTACTAAAGCGGTGTTTATTTCGCTGGTTCTTAAAAAGCAGCACCCAACTTACCTGCACCCCGCCAGACCGGAGCGTTCACATTCGCAAGATGAATTACTGGCGCACAAAACCATCATAAACAGACACAGAATCGAGCGCGAAACCATCTACACCTATGGTCCAGTTATCATACTGCTGGAAACGTATGACAAATTTTTCGCTAAGCCGCATACCAACACTTGCTGCTAACGAAAGAATGTCTAAACGAAAAATTTGCCATTGATTATCGCGATAATTCTTACCATTTAGATCGAAAACTTTTGCAAAGGTAACTCCGCCATCATTGGAAAAATACACCCCGTCCGCGCCATGCGCTTCATCACCGAAGTCTTTCCAGTTAAACGCAAGCTCCGGATTTAAAGCGCCATTCAGATTTACCCTTAAATCCGCCTGATTGGTCGTGTAGTTTGAACGAATATTGGAGGCCATTAGTAAATGGAAATCTCCAGCGGCTGGCGTATTGGTATTAGCAACTGCTAACAAGCCATCGGTATTACTTGTAGTTAAACTCCAGAATCCATCTACCGAACCCGATTCAAAACCAGTGTCGTAAGGTAAGTTGGCATAGGTGTTATCGGCAATAACTTCAATATCATCGAACGCAAAACCATCGGTGTTGATGGTCCAATTATCATACTGCTGAAAACGCAATACCATTGTGTCGGTATAACTAATGCCGCTGGCGGCGGCCAAATCGTCTAGCTGCAAAACAAATTTTTGCCAACTATTGTTTGGGTAGTCGGCGCCATTTAGATCAAAGACTTTATCGAAACTTAAACCACCATTATTCGACAGATAAATACCATCTTCGGGATGGGTTTCATCACCAAAATCTTTCCAGGCGAAGTTTAAAGTCACGCCACTCGCATTCCGAAGGTTCAATTTGAGATCGGCCATATTGGCAGTGAAATTTCTGCTTATCCTGGAGGCCATAATTAAATGTTGCTCGCCAGTGGCCGGAACATAGTCGGTACTGACCTCAAGCAGTGCATCGTTGTTACTGCTATTGAGTTCCCAGAAGGGATCGAGCCCGGTTTCGAAACTGGTGATATACGGGAGCTCACTATAGCCACTGTTAGTATTATAACTAACGAAATCTGCGACCACCGGTAAATGATCGGAAGCATCATGAAGCGCGCGGGCTACGTTGGGTGACACTGACGTGTTCACGCCATCCAGAATTGATTGGTTAAGACGGTTGCCATCATTGCCATAAGCGTCATAACTACCAACAACGAAATCTATGCCTTGGCCATCGTTAATTCCATACGATCCGAGAATCATATCAAAGCGATCACAAATACCACCGGCGGCACCGCCACCAAAGCGCGTCGTTCGAGGGCTTTGCGTATGCGTTATGGAAAACTCTAACGCGTCGTGCCAATCGCCCACTAAATTTGGCGAAATAAGATCTTCGGCGCGACCATTATTGTTGATTTGATTGGCTATAAATTCTTGATATGCCCGTTCCCCGGAGGAATATATGTTCATATCACCGACAATAATAAACTCCTCATTTTGCTCTAACTCGTTTAAGTAGCTTCTAAGAATTTGAACTTCTTCAAAACGCTTTTGTTCATTTTCAGATCCTTGACTCGCTTTTAAGTGAGCGCTGTATAACCTGAGATCATTGCCATCAATCCGCACGCTATATTCGGCAAACGAACGCAGTTCGGTTTGAATATATTTTTGCGCTAGTAACTGCACTACTGATTTCCTGTAGAACAACATATGATCGGTATCGGGCCCATCAATAAATTCAGCGCGCGAAAATACATCACCATCTTTGTTGAGCGCTTCCAATAACACATCAGCCCCGGCCGCGGTAAAGATTTCCTGCATCAAAACAATATCGGGTTGGATATCTGAAAATACCACGCCGAAACTATCCTGGCGGTCGATGTCGTCCACATCAAACTTTAGCGCATTGTAAGTCATGACCCGAAATTGCGTGTCCCCAAACGCTAATGGGGTGAACGCTAACAATAAGACAACCAGAGTAAAGTGTTTAAACATAAAGGCCTTTAAGAGGTATCAGTGGTTCGCACGCTATGCCATGCAAGGCAGTTCTCATGCCGGAACGGTACTGTATTGGTTTTTAGCGCATTGATCTGTAAGAATTAGCGACTCGATTTTAAAAACGGTAACTCGTCACAATTTTTTGTAGGACAAATCTATTCGGAAAGAGTTTCAATTATGTATTCATCAATAGTCGTGCTAACCGGAGCTGGTATTTCAGCTGAATCCGGAATACAGACTTTTAGAGCTGCGGATGGTCTGTGGGAAAATCACCGCGTTGAAGACGTGGCGTCACCAGAAGGATTTGCTCGAGATAAAACACTAGTACATAGATTTTATAACGACCGGCGCGCGCAACTATTGCGGCCGGGAATAAAACCTAACGCGGGACATTTGGCGTTAGCAAAACTTGAACAGGAATTTGATGGTGATTTCTTGTTAGTTACACAAAATATCGACAACCTACACGAACGAGCCGGAAGTCATAGTTTGCTACATATGCACGGCGAAGCCCTACGCTCGCGCTGCGCTATCAGTGGTGAGACTTTTGAATGTACGACGTCGCTCTCCGTAGATGACGTTTGTGACTGCTGTGGCAAGGCCGGGAACCTGCGGCCCCACATAGTCTGGTTTGGCGAAATGCCTTTATATATGGCTGAAATTGAAGCTGCACTGATGAAATGTGATTTATTCATCTCTATAGGCACATCCGGTAACGTCTACCCGGCAGCGGGTTTCGTTCAGTTAGCTAACCATTCGAAAGCGCATACGATTGAAATAAATCTTGAGCCATCCAACGTGCATTCGAGTTTTGACGATAAACGGTATGGAAAAGCCGGTGACCTTTTACCGATATTTATACAGGAATTGTTAGCAAAGGTTTCTGAAACGCACTGCCCATAGAATACTGTGACGGACTAGAAAAGAAGGATGCGAACCACGCACGCTCGCATTTTTTTTGGCGCAAAATTTTTGTGCGCCAGCTCTGTTATAGACGCGCCGAAAATGATGGATTACAACGCTCTGTGAATCAATATCACATTCACTAGAACTTGTTCTGCAATGATGCATTTATCGACTCAACTGATACGAACGATAATGGATATCAAAAAATTTACTTCACAGAACATACGAATATGTGATGACGGGCGACTGGCAATAGATACCAATCTATTCGGCAGGGGATTTACCTTGTTTGGAGAACACCAAGAAGAGCTTTTGTTGATCGCCAATGAATACGCACGATGTCTGATTGCCAGCCACAATCGAAAGATGCAGGAAGTGGACAATTTTTTTGTATCCGATCAGACTCACAAACGACCCCATCTGAGCCTCAGTCCGGATAAAACCCGTTCTCGCTAAAGCGTTATTTTTTTATAAATCGGGAATTTTATAGAATATAATGGTCGACACTATAAAAGTGTTTAAGGCCATTTATGCAAAATTTAATGCAGTCTGATCCGGTCAACTTGATTGACATCCTTAAGTATGCCGCACGCTGGCGCGGCGATTCAGAAATCGTAAGTAATAGCGTAGAAGGTGGTATTCACCGGGAAACCTACCAACAGGCCTACCAGAGATCTGCACAGTTAGCACACGCATTGAAAGCCTTGGGTACTAATGAAGGTGACCGCGTCGCTACTATGGCCTGGAATACCTGGCGGCACGTAGAGTGCTGGTACGCAATTGCCGGAATCGGCGCTATTTGCCATACCCTTAATCCTCGCCTTTCTACGGAACAGTTACACTATATTGTCGAACATGCCGAAGATCGATTCCTATTTGTTGATCTAACGTTCTTTCCAATAATTGCTGGCAACATCAAAGCCCTCTCGTCTTTAGAAGGAATCATTATCCTGACAGATCAGGAACATATGCCAGAGGCAACCGATATTGGTATACCGGTTCATTGTTTTGAAGATTTAATTTCAGACCAGCCCAATGAATTCGATTGGCAAAGTTTTCCCGAAGAGCAACCTTCATCTTTATGTTATACCTCGGGAACTACCGGCGACCCTAAAGGCGTGCTTTACTCACATCGTTCGAATTTGCATCATGCCTATGCCAGTTGCTCCAGTGAAGCCTTTGCTGCTACCACGAAAGATTCGTTCCTGGTAATCGTCCCGATGTTTCATGCCAACAGTTGGGGCCTGGCTTTTTGTCTGCCGATGTCCGGAGCGAAAATGGTTATGCCGGGACCACACATGGATGGCGCGAGTGTTTATAGCTTAATCGAGCAAGAACAAGTTACCAAGTCAGCAGCTGTACCAACCGTCTGGTCTATGCTGCTCGATTATCTAGACACCAATAAACTGCAAGTACCTACTATGAAGGAGACCGTTATTGGTGGTTCCTGTGCGCCGCGCTCAATGATCGTAGAGTTTGCTGAAAAATACGATGTACAAGTACTGCACGCGTGGGGCATGACAGAAACCAGCCCGCTCGGAACAATTAACCGCATCGAAGTATATGCTGATAGTTTACCAAAAGATGAAATTCTTGATTATCAATGCAAGCAAGGTCGCCCGCCCTTTGGTGTTGATATAAAGTTAGTTGACGATGATGGTAACGAATTACCTCGTGATGGCGAAACCTCCGGGCGCTTAATGATAAAAGGCCCGTGGGTGATCGAACGCTATTACAAGAAAACCGAGTCTGCGCTTGAGAACGGCTGGTTAGATACCGGTGATATTGCGACCATAGACGCGCACGGATTCATGCAAATAACCGACCGCGCTAAAGACGTCATAAAATCCGGCGGCGAATGGATTTCTTCTGTTGATCTGGAAAATGCAGCGGTCGCTCATCCGGGTATTCAGCTAGCAGCATGCATCGGCGTCAAACACCCTAAATGGGAAGAAAGACCTTTATTGATAATTCAAACCTATGATAATCAGGAAATTGATGCCAGCGAAATTAACGCGCTACTGGAAAAAACCTTTGCGAGTTGGCAACTCCCCGACGCTATCATTCGAATTGAAGAAATACCGTTGACCGCTACCGGCAAAGTAGACAAAAAGCCTTTACGAAAAGATTATATGGAATACCTTGTAAACCAGGAGTCTTAAAAGCCAACGGGAAAAAGATACCCACATATGAGCTGTTGTCCAAATTGATATAATAGTTAGCGAATAGCAATGTCTAGAGTCCACCTGGTCTGTTTTGTTGTGGCGCTACTAAGCCTGCTTGGGTCTTGTAGTCAGGGTTCAGATCAACTCAAAGAATTTGTATCGGATGGATGTAGCGCCTTTCCGGACGGTACGCTAGAAAATCAGCAACTATGGTTATCTTGTTGTGTTGCTCATGACTTTGACTATTGGCGCGGCGGTGACTATGAACAACGTAAACAGTCTGATTTAAATCTACAGCAATGCGTTGCCGATATCGGGCAGCCACAAGTCGCTGAACTAATGTTGGCGGGGGTTAGAGTTGGTGGTTCTCCGTATTGGCCCACACGGTTTAGATGGGGCTATGGGTGGAGATATTTCAAAGGCTACGGAAAGTTAACCGACGCCGAAGCAAAATTGGTGCAACAAAAAAGCCGCGGCTATTTAAATAAGCTACAGCCAAAAAACTTCGAACCTAGTGACGATAATTTATAAACAACAGAATTATGATTCAAAGTATGCGATTAAATTTGTAGGACTAAAGCCGTTAATCTGATAAATCGCTAGCTAGGTTCAACTACCCCTGTTAATTCATTAAACCAGCGCTTAACCTATCGAAAATCAATTCGGTTTCATATTGTGAATTATTTCTGCGCACTACTGCTTACAATACTTGTCGCGACAACTACCGCTTGCTCAGGAGGTAATGAGACCATTGAAGATGTTATAGAGGAAAATGTCTCACAAATAGACAATAACTCAAACGCCGCAAGTAGTTCTGACAGCGATTCCACGCCTGCCAGCGACGCCTCAAATAACAGCTCTGAAACGCCTGACGATGACGGTTTAATTGCAAGCGATGACAACAGCAATAGTCAAAACAGTGAAGGCGAGTGTACGCTAACAGCGGTTCAACAAGAGTTGCTCGACGCGCATAATACCGCCCGGGCGGAAGCGCGCAATTGCGGCGCTACTCTTTTCCCGGCGACTACACCTTTGGTATGGGATTGTACCCTGGCCGATATTGCCAACGATCATAATGTCGATATGGGAACCAATAACTTTTTCAATCATACTGGTTCAGATGGCTTATCAAGTTCTGATCGCGCCACTAACGCCGGCTACAACTGGAGTGCGGTTGGCGAAAACATTGCCGCCGGATTCTCTGATGTGGCGAGCGTTATGCAAGGTTGGTTAGGCAGTGAAGGACACTGTGAGAACCTTATGCGAGCTAGTTACCAGGAAATGGGTGGCAATGTATATTCTGCTTCCGGTTCAGACTTTCCGACTTACTGGACGGTCAATTTTGGTACCGAAAGTTCTTTTTAAGCTTGCCGTTTTAGTTGTTGCCGAGAATTACGTCTAGAGATCTCTGCGCTTGTGTATGCTTTTGCCTTGCTGCCATGGCGTACCACTTTGCCGCAATTTTTCGATTCATCTTTACCTCTATGCCAAAGGCATACATAAAACCGAGATTGAATTGAGCATCCGCGTGACCATTTTCAGCCGCTTTAAAATAGTAGTCTTTGGCCAATTTATGGTCTTTAGAGACGCCAACACCGCTCTTGTACATTTCAGCTAAACGATATATTGAATCAACATGATTGTTTTGACTGGCCTGTTCATACCAGCGTGCTGCCTTGGTTTTACTTTCATCTACGACTAGGCCTTTGTAATACATATTAGCCAGGTCATATTGAGCTTTTACATAACCACCTTCCGCCGCAGCCAGATAAAGTTCAACCGCTCTGTTTCTATCTTGCTCTACGCCGATACCAATAAGGTACATTTCAGCTAAAGCATACTGAGCGTTACTCACACCTCGATCAGCGGCCTTGGTAAACCACTTAGCGGCCTCCTGGTAGTGCCGGCTAACGCCTTCGCCATTGGCGTACATGCGCCCCATAAAATAGCAACCTGCTTTATCGCCTTGTTCGGCGGCTCTTCGATACCATTTCATGGCCAACTTGAAATCTCGTTTTAGACCCTCACCGTTTCGATACATTTGACCCAAACGAACCTGCGCCTCTGAGTTTTGTTGTTGCGCCGCTTGCTCAAACCAATATAGCGCCTTGCTAACATCACGCTGCACCAGATTACCGGTAGTGTAATCGATACCGAGTCGGTATTGGGCATCCGAGTCACCTTGATTTGCCGCTAAAGATACGAGCTTTTTGGATTGTTGGTCGTTTAGTTGTTGGTCAACTTGCGCCGTGTAGATTTTTTTTAATTGAATGTGTGCTTCAGGATGTTTTTGTTCGGCAGCCAGCTCCAACCATTTAATCGCTTTGTCTTGATCGCGCTTAACGCCGACACCTTGTGCATACATCATCCCGACATGGCATTGTGCATGCGCATCACCGGCGTGAGCATTCTTTATATAACGCTCCAGTACTCTTTGTTCTTCCTTAAACATAAGTGTGATTTTATAGGGCGCTTTAAAAGCTTTGACGAACCCAGATCACACAACATTTATCACGCCCGCCGCTTATCCAATTTTTTATACCGCTTGTTGATACCAGAGAACGCCGTCAGAATCTCTTGTTTCGGTTATCTTTCCGCGGTGCTTTAACCAGTTTAGATGCGCACGCGTTTCACCTGTTGCTAAAAATGCCGAAAACCCGTCGGGATTGATCGGCTTTCTAAAAAGAACGGAAAAACAATCAATAATTCTAGCGGGGTTGTCGAGGTACTTTAGCAATCGATCAAGCGAACGTTCATGCGAACTAATAAGTTGATTAGCACGTTCATGCACACCAAGGAATGGCTCTTGGTGGGCAGGTAGAACCATTGCGTCGTCGGGCAGATCCAATACGATTCTTTGATTGGATTGCAGCCATTGATCGAGCGGATCGGCCTGTGGCTCCAAAGCATGTACGCTAACATTGGAAGATATTCTTGGCAGCAATTGGTCGCCAGCAATCAGTAATTTCAGTTCCGGACAATGTAATGACATATGTTCTGGTGAATGTCCTGCGGTCGAAAACGTTTTCCAACTACGGTTGTTAATCATTAGCTCCTGACCATCGACGACGCGTCGGTAATTGTCAGGTAATTTCGATATAGACGCACCGTACCCACCAAAGCGCTCTTTATAAGATGTAATAAATCCTTCACCCAGACCGCATTCCTTGTAAAAATCGATCGCTGCAGTCGGTGCCTGTTTATCAGTATCGCTGACTAGCCTAAAACAGGTTAATAGTTCTAATTGGGAAATCCATAGGTCACACTGATAGCGCCGACAAAGCCAACCCGCCATACCGATATGATCCGGGTGCATATGCGTCACTATGACTCGATTCACGGGCGCATGTTTGAATAACTTTTCTTCGACCTCATGCCAGACCTTTTTCGCGCCCTCCCACTGCATACCTGTGTCGACGATAACCCAGCCATCAATATCGCGGAGCAACCACAAATTGATATGATCTAATGCAAGCGGAAGTGGCATGCGCAACCAGTAGACACCCTCAGCTACTTGCTTCCAGTGTCCTAGCTCCGGATGCCAGTTATTACCGAGCGGGTACTGCAGCTTATTCTTCTTCAAGAGACTGTGTCGATTGTTTAGAAGCTGTGGCTGCAATAATTTTATCGCCTGGTCTTGCGGTCGGTCCCTGATGAGCACTATAAACTTCAACTTTTCCAGATGCTCTGATTAACATAAGCTTGATGGCGCGCTTATTTTTTTCATCATAGTCTTGCAAACTAAACTCTTCGCTAAGGCGGGTGGTTTTTATTTCGAACTCCTCACTTTTGAGCATGCTGCTTAATTTCTTATGCGTAACCTTTTCACCAAATAAAGTCAGGCCGCGCCACTCTCTAGCAGTTTGATGTTTTTCTATAGTAGACGCGTCTCTAGATGTCGCAATATGGTAAATATTATTACGGCCAAATTCAGTACCGTAGCGCATGCAGGCAATGGTATTCACTTCTCTTTGTGGCGACAAGGCCAATAATCTACCTATCCCGATCAAGTCCAGATGTTGATCAGCATATTCAGATACCGGGTTACCGTAAAAGGTGTTTAGGCCGCCCATGCGTGCGGCACGAATATTGGTAATACTCGAATCGGTAATCACAACATTAATATCATTGGCGGATAACTCATTCGCCAAACGTCTGGCCAGGGGAGTCGCGCCGACAATAAGAAAACCATTAGGCTCGGGGTCTGACACACCCAGCAAGCGACCGATAAAACCAGCGGTTAGACTTTGGATTAATACCGTACCAATGATAACGGTAAAGGTTAAAGAAACTAACAGATCAGCGTCCGGAAAACCTTTTTCAGCTAACTTTAACGCAAACAATGCGGAGATAGCGGCCGCCACAATACCCCGTGGTCCGATCCAGCCGATCAAAACGCGTTCTTGCCAAGTAAGTTCGGATCCTAATGTCGAAAAGTACACCGCAATGGGTCGGGCAACAAATTGGACAATAAGGTATGCGCCCAAGGCGGTCGCACCCGAGGCCAATAAATTTTTCAAATCTAACCCGGCCGCCAAAGTAATAAATAGAATCGAGATTAGTAGTACCGTAAGGTTTTCCTTAAAGTTCAAAATCTCTTCGAAATGGGTTTTTGAGTTTGCCAGCCAAATACCCATAACGGTTACTGCCAACAAACCGGATTCCTCGGCGAAATAATTGGAGATACTGAACGAAAACAATACCAACGCCAAGGTCGCCAAATTTTGCAGGTACTCCGGAAAAAGATGATATTCAAGAGCTTTCTCAAGAATTTTACCGGCGATAAACCCGATCAATGATCCAATAAAAATAATTTTGAAAAATAAGAATGCTACGTGCCCGATAGCGCCGCCATCTGCACTGGAAACTATAAACTCAAACACCAGGACCGCGAACAAAGCACCAACCGGATCAATCAGAATACCTTCCCAACGGAGTATGTTGGAAATATTTGCGTTGGGCCGCACGGTGCGTAGTAACGGCACAATAACCGTGGGCCCGGTGACTACCATCAGTGCGCCAAACAATACTGATAGCGGCAGATCCAGACCAAAGAATAAGTGCATCGATGCGGCAACGATTAGCCAAGTGATAAGCGCACCAACCGACACTAGTCTTTGTACAACGTGTCGGACCTGTTTTATCTCGGAAAAGTCTAAGGTTAAACTTCCTTCGAATAATATAATGGCGACCGCCAGGGAAACCATCGGGTGCAGTAATTCACCGATAACTTCAGTTGGATGAAACCAATGCATGATTGGGCCAACCAAAATACCAACGGCCAATAACGGCAAAATTGCCGGGACTTTCAAGCGCCAGGATAACCACTGACAAATGAAGCCGGCGAAAACCACCGAAGCTAGTGTTATTGCTGTATGTTCCATTTTTCCCTTACCGGCTAACTTAAAACTGCACAGATTAGTTAGGCGGTTTTATTAAGACGACTATTTTTACCAATACGAGCTAGTAAAAATTTTATTTGATCCGCTAGAATATTTCTGTTCGCCAGGATTAAGCCCTCAGCGCGATTGGGCGCATAAGGAATCGCAATCAAAGCAAAATTTTTGCTACCCATTTCATCCAGTGTATGGTTACCTTTACGAGTGTTGCACGAAACGCATGCGCTAACCACATTCTCCCAAGTATTTAGCCCACCCCTTGAGACCGGTTTAACGTGATCTCTGGTAAGGTTTTTAACCGCAAACTGATCACCACAATACATACAGGTATTACTGTCACGCCGAAAAAGCGCCCGATTGGTTAACGTTGGCGCATCGCCGAGACCCGCCACTTTCCGCCTAACACCACACGTTGCAACAATACTGTTAATCTCAAGTGTTGACTGCTCACCGGTAAGTCTGGAGTAACCGCCAAACATGGTCACTTGTTGGTCGCCTGCTTCCCATCGAACTTGGTTACGACTATATAAGGATGCTGCCTGCTGACGCGATATCCAGTCCAGCGGCGCGCCTGAAACATCTAGACGCAGGATTAAATTGTTCTGTTGTGTGTGCATGGGCATCATTTTAACTGACTTACTCGTAGTGAAAAAGATTTTTAGCGGAACTGCACCAAATAACGAAAACAGTTGACGACAAATTGCTCATTGCAAGCGTCGGAAATTTACACCAGACAAAAAAACACCCGCCAATGACGGGTGTTTTTTATACTACTTTACTGCTTGCTTAGTTGGCAGAAACGTTAAATTCGATTCTACGATTTTCCGCCCGGCCTTCAGGCGTATCGTTATCACCAATAGGTATAGTCTCGCCATAGCCGGCGGAACTCAAACGCGTGCCGTCTACTCCCTGATTGATCAGGTAAGTGACAACTGCCTGCGCACGCTGCTCACTAAGATCCAGGTTATAAGCGTCTGCACCTTGAGAGTCAGTATGCCCTTCCACAGAAATACTGGCGCCCGGGCAATTGGCAGCTGTTGCCGCCATCTGATCTAATAATGCATAGCTACTGCCCGCAATAATCGCCTGAGCCGACTCAAAATTAATCTTCTGCGATGCAAGAAGATTATTAAAATCGGTTTGACAAGTATTAGCTGCAACAACTGCTGCTGTCGGTGCCGTGATCGCGTAACTACTGTTATAGGGCGCTAAAATGCCGCCTACCAGGTTACTCTGAACGCCATCTGCCTCAACTTGAGACGCTGCATCACCGCTTACAGAAATATTGAGGTCACTCATTTCAATACGTCCGTTACTAAGCGGATTGATGTTAGCCAAAGAAGCTACCGCAGTCTGTACCCAGTTTGCAGGTGCGCCGTCAATAATTTCCAAATTATTAACAACGTTGGCGCCATAGTTTGCCGTCGCTGCGGCTACCACAGAATCCATACCCGCTTGGTCCGGAACATAACCCGTCAATACCGCGTTCCGGTTAGCGTCCACAATAGCTGTTAGCTCATATGGTGACACCACAACTGGTTCGACTACTTCAACAACCGGCGCAGGTTCTGCTACCACCGGCGCTGGTTGAACCACCTGTTGCACGACCTCTGTCGGACCACAGAGACTGGTTGTTACTGACGGCATTCCGATCTTGAACCCATTAAAGAACCAGGTTAACAATAACAGGAGTCCCAAAACTATCAGAACGAACCAGTACAAGCTTTTAAAACCACCCCATCCAGGGTGAATATTATTTTCTATACTCATTTTTTATACTCCTCAGGCTCTGCCGCCATCTAGTTTGTCTTGCAAGGTTCTCAATGACTTCCACTTATTGTCAGCCGCTAACTTGGACTGTTTAGGCCAGGTTTTCGGACTGGCTAACTGGTAGCGTGGCCCTGCTTTTGTAAGGATGGCTTGGATCGCCGTTGCTTTGGTTTTTGCCAGTTTGGCATAAGAGTGAATACCCGCCGCATGAATCAAGCCATTAATCTTCGGGCCTACACCCTCAATGACTGTGAAATCTGCGCGTCCACCTGCACCGCCCTTGATCTTGAATCCGGAAGCTTTAGCAGCCGCCATATCAACACCTTTTCCAGAGCTGGCTTTAGCTTTTGATTTGGCTTTGGCGCGCGTTACTTTACGCTTGGTCGTAGCCTTGCGCTTGGTCGTAGCCTTGCGCTTGGTGGTAACTTTACGTTTGGCTTTAGCTTTTGGCTTCGCTTTAGACTTGGACTTGCTGTCCAGCAAACCGCCGTCATGCTCATCCTGCCATTTCTTTAACTTCGCCCAACGGCTACCGTTGACCATTGCTGATTGTCGCGGCCAAGACCTTGGATCAGCCATACCATATCGAGGACCACCCTTAGCCAAAATCGCTTTGATTTTAGTTGGGCTAGTATCTGCAAGCTTCTTAAAGGTTTTAATGCCTGCAGCATGTAGTAATCCATTTATCTTTGGACCAATACCTTCGATGATCGTAAAGTTGGCCTTGGCACCTTTGTACTTGCCGTAACCGTAGACCTTCGCAGAGACCCAATCAATACCAGCAGCCTTGCGCGCTTTTTTCTTAACCGGGGTCTTTTTTCTAACGACCGTTTTACGAACCGCTTTTTTCTTAACGACCTTTTTCTTGGCGACTTTCTTTTTAGACTTCTTGGCAGCTTTCTTAGCCGCCTTGAGCTCTTTCTCAAGCTTTTTGATTTTCTTCAAATGCTTGGGATTATCGACCTTGACCTTCTTGGTCTTGGTCTTGCCAGGCTTTGCTTTAGCTGCTCTGCTAGCTTTCAGATCTGCCTCAAGTTTACTAATTCGCGTCAGATGAATCGGGTTGTCCACTTTTACAGTTTTTTGTACAACCTTCTCTACTTCACGAATTTCAGGTTTCGCATTTTTGTAGCGACTCAGCTGGACCTCTAAATCTCTGATACGAGACAAGTTTGCTGGGTTATCTACTTTAACTTCAACCTTCTTTTCGACAACTTTCTCGACGATCTTCTCAACAGGTACTTCTACCCGCTTCTCGACGATCTTCTCAACCGGTACTTCAACCTTCTTTTCAACAATCTTCTCAACCGGTACTTCAACCTTCTTTTCAACGATCTTCTCAACCGGCACTTCTACCCGCTTTTCGACGATCTTTTCAACGATTTTGTCAACCGGCACTTCAACTCTTTTTTCGACGATCTTTTCAACCGGCACTTCCACCTTCTTTTCAACGATCTTCTCAACCGTCTTAACTTCAGGTTTCGCCAGTTTGAATTTGTTCAGATCAGCTTCAAGTAATTTGATACGAGCCAAGTGGTCCGGATTATCAACCTTAACTTCAACCTTCTTTTCGACGATCTTTTCAACGGGTACTTCAACCTTCTTCTCAACGATCTTTTCAACCGTCTTTACTTCAGGCTTTGCTGATTTGAAACTAGTGATTTCTGTTTGGTACTTATTGATATCACCTTCCAAAGAACTAATACGTGAGAGTAGTTTTGGATTGTCTACTTCAACTTTCTTCTCTACAATTTTTTCTATGGTTTTTGCTTTTGGTGCGGCGGTCGCCTTTCTAAAGCGGCCCGCAAGCCACAACATTGGTAGCCACGCAAGAAACGCACCTGCTAAAAACGGCCACCATTTACAAAGAAATTCGATCATGATCTTTCTCCTGTGAAATTGTAAGCATTAATTTCGATCCAACATCACGATCGAACTTAACTTTCTTGTTACTTATTATTTTTTTTACGCTTCGAGTATATATCAGCGAAATAGCATTCTAAGTAAATTTTCGCTAAGTGATTGATTATTGCAATATTTAACAGAGCTATGTGTAAAAGTAATTTACATATTAGAGATAGTTTTAGGTGAGTTTTTTACCTAAATAGAAAAATCGGCCACCACTGGAGCGTGGTCTGAGGGTCTTTCCCAAGTGCGTGGTTCTGAATCTATTTCGCTGGAGACACAAACTTTAGCTAACGCCGTGCTCGCCAATATTAGATCAATTCTCAATCCAATATTGCGCCTGAAATTTCCGCCACGATAATCCCACCAACTCCAACTATCTGGTAACTGGTCAAACAATCTATACGTATCTACGAATCCAAGATCTAAAATTGATTGCAACGCGTTGCGCTCTTGTTCACTACAAAAGATTCGGTCTCTCCAGGCAACCGGATCATGTACGTCTGCATCGGTCATGCAAATATTAAAATCTCCTAAAACCACATACCTTTCATATGCTGCGGAATCAGTTTCAATAAAATCTGCTACCCGTGCCAACCAGTCCAGTTTGTAAGCATACTTGTCAGAACCTATTTCCTGACCATTGACGACATACAGACAAAGTACCCGCGTGTCGCCTATAGTCGCTGCGAGAATCCTTCGTTGCGGATCATCGAGACCAGGAATATCTTTGATGACATCGACTGCCTTTTTACGGCTTAATATCGCTACTCCGTTGTAAGTCTTTTGACCGGAATAAACAACATGGTAACCCGCCTCCTGCAGTGCTGATTCCGGAAAATTCTCATCAACAGTTTTGGTTTCCTGTAAGGCAACAATATCGGGCTGCATGAAATCCAGCCATTCCAGCAGATGTTCAAGCCTTACCTTCAGAGAATTTACATTCCAACTTGCGATTTTCATTTTGTTTTAGTTAACTCTCGTATTCAATCCAGTGTAACAGACTATGGTTCATTCTCTAGACTCGACCTTGCTGATGGTAATAGATATGCAACTCGCTATCGATGACCCCTGTTGGGGTACGCGCAATAACCCAGACGCAGAGGACAACATTAAGAAATTGCTCAAAATATGGCGCTCTAACGCAGCGCCTTTGATCCATATCAAGCATATGTCTCTTGATTCAAACTCTCCGTATCACCCAGACAAACCAGGTAATGCATTTAAACCTGGCAACCAACCGGATGAAGGCGAGTGGATTCTGCATAAAACGACTAATAGCGCTTTCATCAACACCAGTCTACAAGCTGATGTGGACCAACAAGGGATCAAAGCTATTGTTATGGCGGGCGTTAAAACCAATAATTCATTAGAGGCAACCGCCCGACACGCCGGTAATCTCGGGTATCACACTATAGTAGTAGCCGATGCGTGTTTCACGTTTGCTCAATCGGGTATAAGCGGCGAGAGTTATGACGCCGATGTGGTGCAGGACCTGTCGTTAAGCAATTTAAAAGACGAATACGCCGATATTTTGTTGACGGATAATGTAATAAACGACATTTTCTCGGTTTAAAGCCAGTTTGATAACATAAGACAAAGCTACCGTTAGTCGGCGCAATAAATCCCAAGCTACCGCTAATCGGCGAGAACAAATGGCGAGCTACCGCTGGTAAGTTTTTCGTTGGTTTAAGCGAGAAACTATTGAAAAATAATTGGTCCATAGGTAGCTTACGTGGTGTGGGATAAATGTAATAAATTTAAATAAGCAGATAAATATTAAACCGCTTTTATCTGGTAAAAATTCGTTGTCATGCGTTCCTGGCTTTATTAATTTACTTAAGGATAGTAGTTCGATGTCACTCGTGCGCATTGCTTTTTTAGCTGTAGTTTTCACATTTCCAAACTTGTCTTTTGGCGGGATTAATCCCGGTCCGGATTTTACGATGAAGGTACCATCCGGGGGTGCGTTAGCAGGTCAAAAACCTCGGATATTTATTACCGCAGATCCTCTAGAGTTCGAGCGTCCAAATGAGTTTGACGATCTGCAATCCTTCATTGAAACAATGTTACTCTCCGATGTATTAGATATAGAAGGCATCGCAGTTACCTCGACCCGTCCGTTATTGCGAATAATTGATGCTTATGAGCGGGATCTGCCAAATCTTCAAACCTATTCTCCCAATTACCCATCCGCTAATTACCTGCGCTCGGTGACTGTCAACGACGGTGATGACGGTGTTAACTTACTCATTCAAGCCGCACTAAAAAACTCCGATAGGCCACTCTATGTATTGTCATGGGGGCTCCCGCACACTTTAGCGGACGCCCTTAAAGTACATCCGGAAATCGCTTCCAAAATCCGTATCATTATGATCGGTGATAGTAATATTTCTGTCGGCTGGGAGCCCAGAGAGTCATTCAGCTACCTATACAATCTTCGACACAAATTGTGGTGGGTGTTAATGGACAACAGTTTTCGGGGCGCCCACGTCGCCTCGATTGGGGTGCGCGCTTCAGACCCGGTCGAGGAAAACTTCTCTAAGTATGAGTTTCCCGCAGCGCACGCCAAAGATCATGGAGCGCTCGGAAATTTGTTTTACTATGGTATTAATTGGAGTGAAGTTACCATTGAACCAGACAATAGGCCGCATTTTAGATCGGGCGATTTACCATCTTTACTTTACTTGCTACGAGGCAACCCGGACACCCCCGACAGCGAACATTGGGGCGGTAGGTTTGAAAAAGTTAGTGCTGAGCATGGGTCGCGGTACGGTGGCGGATCGGAAAAATTTTGGGTCGATGTCATAGACCAAAAAGAGAGTATCTGGCCGCATTCAATTGAAAACCCGTGGAAGGAAAACATACAACATGATGCACAACGAACAGTTATCAAGTATCACATGCAATTCATGCCGGAAATTGCCGCGAGATATGACCGCGCTAAATATCCCAAAGGTGCTAACCCGCAACCGCTAGATCCCCTTAAGTACACTTACGCTAGTGGTGCCTCTGCAGACGATGCGCCGGTTAATGAGCCTGCTCCTCAACCTCAACCAGTAACACAACCAACTCCGGAGCCTACACAAGCAACACCCGAACCTGTAACACAGCCAACTCCGGAGCCTACACAAGCAACACCCGAACCTGTAACCCAATCAACTCCGGAGCCTACACAAGCAACACCCGAACCTGTAACTCAGGCAACCCCCGAGCCCGCTACACAAGCGACACCAGAACCTGTAACTCAATCAAGTCCGGAGCCTGTCACTCAACAAACTCTGGTGCCAGTAAGGCAACCAAATCCATCGCCCGAAGTTGATATCAACTCGGTTGAGGTACCGACTATCGAAACGTCGCAAGATGATGTTGAAGAAGACCCCGGTTCAGAACTCGAGGCAGAAAATCCCGCGCAAACAGAGGTTTCAGTGAGCAACGAAGAAGAATCGCCAGCTAATGACCCTGAGGCCACGAGTCCAACAACTGTTCTAGAAACACCTATATTAAGTGGCGGTGCCTTTAGAGCGTTTGATGTAATCTGCCTGTTTTTGCTATTAGGTGTTAGCTCTAGTGCTTTGCGAAAACACAAACCTAAACGTTCAAAGCCTGATATTGGTTTAACGCTCTGCGTTTACTAGTAGATTAGAGTGACGTAGCAAAGCCTTGATGTCGGGATCCCGGCCACGAAAACCCCTAAACGAGTCAATTGCCGGCCGAGCACCACCTGACTCCAGAATATTGGTTAAAAAATCTTTGCCCACTTCAGGGTTAAAAATCCCCTCTTCTTCAAAACGCGCAAAAGCATCTGCAGAAAGAACTTCAGCCCACTTGTAACTATAATAACCAGCTGCGTATCCACCGGCAAAAATATGCGAAAAGCCATGTTGAAACCGGTTAAATGCAGGCACTTCTACAACCGAAACCTGATCTCTAACCTGACTCAAAATTTCGCTCACCTGGTCTTTTTTGCCGGGCTCAAATTCCAGATGCAAGCGAAGATCAAATATAGAAAATTCTAGTTGCCGTAACATTTGTAAAGCAGACTGAAAGTTTTTACTTGCCAGCATTTTTTCAAATAAAAGATCTGGTATTTTTTCACCGGTTTCAAAATGAGCGGCGAACATATTTAGCGATTCCCTTTGCCAACACCAGTTTTCCATAAACTGGCTCGGGAGCTCGACCGCATCCCATTCAACGCCATTGATCCCGGAAACACCCGAAGCGGAAACTTTGGTAAGCATATGATGCAGACCGTGGCCGAATTCATGAAAGAGCGTAATAACTTCATCATGCGTAAATAGCGCTGGTTTGTCACCGACGGGCGCCGAACTATTGCAGGTCATGTAAGCGACTGGTATTTGCAGCTCTCCATTGCCTTGCCGCATACGGTTTTGGCAGCTATCCATCCAGGCTCCACCTCGTTTGTTTTCGCGCGCATATAAGTCCAGATAAAACTCGCCGCGCACCACGCCATCAGGTTCGGTGATACGATAAAAACTAACGTCTTGATGCCATACTTCGGGGTTATCAACCGTGGTAATTTTAACTTCATAGAGCTTTTCTACTAATGCAAACAAACCCTTTAAAACCTCATCAACGGGAAAGTAAGGTTTTAGATCCTCTTGTGAAATGTCGTAGTGTTTTTGTCGCAGCTTCTCACTGACAAAATTTATATCCCACGCTTGCACGTCATTAAGCCCAAGATCACTTGCAGCAAACGATTTGAGCTCATCAAGTTCACTTTCAGCAAGTGGTTTGGAGCGCTCAACCAACTCGGATAAAAAAGTCAGTACCTGGTCCGGACTATCAGCCATTTTAGTATCGATAGAACGATGTGCAAAAGTCTCGAAACCCAGTAACTTTGACTGCGCAAGTCTGGTTGCCAGTATTTCTTCTATTACTAATGTATTATCCAGTGAGCGGTTATCACCCAGGTCTGAAGCGCGGGTTGTATATGCCCTATACACCTCCTCGCGAAGCTCGCGATCCTCGGCATATGTCAAAATCGCAAAATAACTAGGAAACTGCAAAGTTAACAACCAACCCGTTTGATCCTTGGCGGTCGCAGCGGCGCTGAACATTTCCAGCGACGAATCAGGCACTCCCTTAAGTGCGTTACGTTCGTCAACAAGTTTTTCCCAGGCATCGGTTGCATCCAGTAAATTTTCCTCGAATCTGGTACAGAGCTTGGAAAGTTCCTGGCTATATTCAGCAAACTGCTTTTTATCCTCAGCGCCTAAATCAACACCACTTAAACGGAAATCTCTCAATAGATTTTCTATTTGCTGTCGTTGCTCCGGCAGCAAGTGCGCGTATGAAGGGTCAGCCTGTACGCTTTTATAAGCATCATGTAATTTAACATTTTGGCCAAATTCCGTTGCATAAGCGGTCAATTTGGGCAAACAATTATTATAGGCTTCTCTAAGAGATTCGCTATTTAGAACGGAATTCAAATGACTTACGGGAGACCAGGCTTTATTTAGGAAGTTTTCCTGATCGTCTATTAATTGAACCAGAGTGTCCCAGCTGTAAGCTTCTTTTGCTTGCAAAACGGTTTCAATATTTTTCCTGCCGCGCGCCAACAAATCATCTATAGCGGGCTCAATATGTATCGCCTCAATGCGTGAAAAACGGGGTAATTGGTCAAATTGCAGTAACGGGTTTTCCGGCGTTGACATAAACTTTTCAATTCCTTGATAAAACATAATTATAGAGGACTTCAAAACAAGGCCTCTGTTTTTTTTCTTAAACCGGGTAATAAGTTGAATATTCGGTATCATGAAACGCATGAGACATATCCGTGTTTAATCGAAATTTAATAATTCTGCTTGGCTGCCAACTCATCGGGACTTCAGCTAGCACGTTGATGATAATAGTTGGTGGCGTTATAGGTGCTGATCTGGCACCAAGCAAAATGTTGGCGACATTGCCAGTGACCATGGTGGTACTCGGGACTGCAACATCGACCTTGCCTGTAAGTTTGATTATGCAAAAGGTCGGCCGAAGTTTTGGTTTTTCTTTAGCCGCTTTAGCCGGAGCTATTGCGCTTTCCTTGTGTGCCGGTGCGCTATTGATGCGGAGTTTCGCGCTGTATTGTTTTGGTTCTTTTCTGTTCGGATTTAGTGTGGCGAGCGTCATGCAATATCGGTTTTGTGCTGCTGAAAGTGTTAAGGAAGCGTACGTTAGCAAAGCAATATCGTTGGTTCTGTTTGGTTCTATCGGCGGCGCTTTTGTTGGCTCGTCGCTGGTGCGGTACGGAGCCGGGCTCTACAACGTAGCGTATGTTGGCAGCCTTATTGCCACAGCTATATTACTTGTTTTATCCGCTGGCTTGCTGGTGTTTCTGGAGGAAAAGGTGCTTGCCGTTTCTAATCGCGCTAAAACATCCCGACAACCGGTTTCAATCAAAAGCCTGTTGAGGAAGCGGGTATACCTGCTAGCTGTGTGCGCTGGCGTGGCAGCACAGGGTATTATGGTTTTAATCATGACCGCAACACCAATAAGCATGCATGTACATCATGGTCACAGTATGAATAGCACGTCGCTGGTTATTCAAAGTCATGTGCTGGCTATGTATTTGCCATCGCTGTTTTCCGGATACCTGATTTCCTGGCTAGGTGTAAAACGATTAATGATTGCGGGTTGTGTTTTGTTTTTCGCGATGCTGATCGCGGGTTTTTTTGGTCATACGGTAAAAAATTATTGGATAACACTGGTGTTGTTGGGTGTTGGCTGGAACTTTTTATTCGTTGCTGGCACCACTCTTTTAACAAGCACCTATGCAGAGCAAGAACGTTTCATTGCTCAAGGCGCCAACGACTTTGTGGTTTTTGGTGGATCAGCAACCGCATCCTTGCTAGCCGGGACTATGCTGCACTTCTTCGGCTGGGAAAGTCTTTTGATAATAACCACACCAATACTTTGTATGGTGTTGTTTTTCATCGTCTCGACCAAAATAAATGTCGAAGGGACGTAATTTTAAGAAGAGTCTTGGTTCGAAGATTTAAAAATGAAATAGACAACCAAAGCGATCGCAATGCTGGCTATAAAGACGATCGTTGTACGCGAAAACTCCGGGGCTTGAAACGTACCATCGGAAATAGATTGAATTAAATTCGAGGACTTTGCACCAAAAAACGTGTACATGGTGATCATCGGAATCGATCCGATGCCGGTGGCCTTGATAAATTGCGAGCCGCTGACAGAGCTCACTGCAGCGAGCATGTTTAAAATATTGGTCGGACAAATAATTGAGGCTCGCGCGAACAGGATCGCTTTAAAACCATTTTTAGCAATACTGTCTTCAAATTTAACAAATTTGGGGTTAGCTGAAAAACGAGTTTTGACCCAATCTCTTCCAACCGTCCGGGCAAAAAGGAAGGCCAAAAAACAACCTATTTGGTACCCTATCCACACCAAAGCAATTCCAAAGATCAGGCCGAAGAGATACCCGCCGATCATCATGACGC
>CAZUMV010000003.1:0-41078 GCA_964621435.1 uncultured Thiotrichales bacterium
ACAATACATTTCACTGTTATACATTCCGAGCAAAGCGCCTTTCGATTTAAACGAGCCGGTACAACGACAAGGCATCAAGCTTTATATCCAACGCGTTTTTGTTATGGAAGAGACTGAAAAATTGATGCCGCGTTATCTGCGCTTTGTGCGTGGTTTGGTCGACTCAAGTGACTTGCCACTTAACGTTTCGCGAGAAATATTGCAGGACAATAAACTCATTCAAGGTATTCGCTCGGCGTCGGTTAAGAAAATTCTTGGCTTGTTGGAAAAACTTGCCGATAAAGAGCCAGAAAAGTATGCGTCTTTTTGGGAGACATTTGGTCCGACCATGAAAGAAGGGCCGGTCGAGGACTTTGCCAACCGCGAACAGATTTTAAAGTTGCTACGTTTTTCCAGCTCAACAACGGACGAGCAGAAACAAACGGTATCTTTGGAAGACTATGTTGCTAATATGCAGCCGGGGCAGGAAAAAATTTATTACATTACGGCTGATACTTTTTCTGCAGCCAAGAATAGCCCGCATCTGGAAATCTTTCGCAAGAAAGGAATTGAAGTACTATTGATGTCAGATCGTGTTGATGAATGGGCGATGGGTCAGGTGCAAGAGTTCGATGGCAAGCAGTTCCAGTCGGTTGCTAAAGGTGAACTCGAACTCGATAATATTGCCAGCAAAAAAGGCGATAAAAACGAAGCATCGGCGGAGCTTGATGATGCAATACTTAGCTCGATAAAGTCCTCACTGGAGGAAAAAGTTGAAGATGTGAAAGTATCGGCACGGCTAACGACATCGCCGTCCTGTATCGTCTTAAACCAGCAGGATATGGCTTTATATATGCAGCAACTATTGCAACAAGCGGGCCAGGACATGCCAGTTAGCAAGCCGATACTCGAGGTCAATCCGGATCATGAAATTCTCAAAAAAATGACTGCAGAAAAAGACCAGGAGCGTCTCAGTGATTGGTCTGAGCTTTTGTTTGATCAAGCTATTTTATGCGAGGGCGGCCGACTTGAAGACCCGGCGGGTGCCGTAGCACGTATGAACCGGCTGATGTTGTCATGAGTTAGAGCGCGTTTAATATTAAAGCTTACTCGCTGAACGTTAAAAAATCGTTGCCGTCAAGCACCGACTATCAGCATTTATGCTATTCTTGTCGGGATAATCAACAATTATTTGATCCAGTGCCCATAATAGTACGCTATGGACGGAACAAGTAATCTCTCGCTAAGAGATTTAATGGAAGAAACTAGTAGTCAGCAGATAATTGAGCGCGAGCTCACGGTGATGTTTGCCGATATCGTCGGCAGCACACGTTTGTATGATCGCCTCGGTGACATAGAGGCGCGCTTTGTTATTTCCCAATCTCTAGATGTTGCAACAGACATCGTTAACAAATCCAACGGCAAAGTCATTAAGTCGGCTGGTGACGATATTATGTGCGTGTTTGAGGATCCTAACGATGCTTTGCATGCGGCCTGTGATATTCAGGATAATTTCCTGGACAAGATGGTCTTCAATGAGGTTGTAATTTCATTTCATATTGGTATTCATACCGGCAAAGGCATTATCACCGAAGATGATATTTTTGGTGACACCGTTAATATTGCAGCACGTTTGACCGATGCGGCAAAATCCGGTCAAGTACTGGCTAGCGAATATACGGTGCATCATTTAAGCTCTAGTCTTAAGAATATGGCGCGTCGTTATGACAGCGTAAAAGTTAAAGGTAAAAAAGAAAAAGTTGATATGTATGACTTTGTCTGGAATACCACCGGTGAAGAAACTGGTTTAATAGAGTTTCTGGGCTGGAACGACACAATGTCAACCCTGCAACTTTCCATGCAAAAAAATAGTTTAAGTATTCCTCCGGAAAGCAACTCGGTATTTTTAGGTCGTGATCAAAACGTTGGCTTGAAAGTAGTCGGAAATATGGTTTCCAGAAAACACGCAGTTGTTGATTATCGGCATGGCAAGTTCGTGTTGCGCGATCAAAGCACTAACGGCACTTATGTCAAAATTGGCGAAGGTGAGGAAGTGTTTATCAAGAACGAGGAGTTTCCGCTCTCTGGCTCTGGCATTATAAGTCTCGGAAAAATGATCGACGACCACCCGAATCTGAACATACATTTCAAACATTTGCAGCCCAACGATCCTCCGACATTGTCGTAAGCCTGATCCCCTGGCGTTCGGACAACTGTCCTACCTCTGCCAACAACCGAGATTAGAAGTGTAAAAAAAGACCGCGTCAGACGCGGTCTTAAAACTCAGGAGGAGTGTACCCAAACAGGTACCTCTCTTTTATACCGGCAATTCTATTTAAAATCGTTCTAAACCGACCGATTTTGTTTCAACTGTGAGCCAAGTCACATAAACTTCTTAGGGCAAAAAAAAGGCCGCTTAAAAAAGCGGCCGAATCTCAGGAGGAGTCACGTCCTATGAAAGGACACATATATAGTAGGCCAACGAGTGGTATAGGTCACCAAAGCCTATCCAGTACAATTGACCGTTCATCGCCGATTCGCGGGCTTATGTCACAAAAAACTTTTATTTACAGCAAGATCTCCATCACTGATAGCTGCTATGCGTAGCAAGCAAGCTGTAGTTCGGCTGGATATTGTTTTTCCAAACCTTTTTTCCAGCTATTTGCGTTGGCAAGAGGAAATTGGTGATCTTGGGCAGGCTCCGGCTCTGGCGAGCTACTTGAGCAATGCTCGAGTTAGCAAAAGGTCCAGTACGTCCCCTGAGGCATTGTTATTTTCTTTAGTATCTGGCGTTAAAGGCGAAGCTACTCCGATGGCAGCAATCCGGGTCAGCGCGGACGATCTTTTGATCATAAATGACAGGACAGTGCTATGTGCTGACCCGGTCTCTATTAGCGCGGGTATGAACGATCTCTCCGTTGAACCGATTGCGTTAGCGGACGAAGAACAGGATTCTTTTGTTGAGCTAATTAATGAGCATTTGTATGAGCATGACTTGTCGTTTGAACTACGAGATGCCCAAACCGGTTTGTGCTCGGGCTTCAAAGATTTGGAAGTTAACACCAAGCCACTCTCGGCCGCGCAAGCACACGGGCTTCGATCAACACTTCCCGATGGCCCATCTGCCGGGTTCTTACAATCGTTGTCGACCGAAATACAAATGCTGTTGTTTGATGCGCCATTTAATCGGCACCGCGAGGCTCAGGGTTTGCCGCCAATTAATGGCTTGTGGTTTTGGGGCGAAGGCTCGTTACCGAAGCTCAGCCCACCATATCAAATGTTAAGTGGCGGTAGTTTTGTCGCTGATCTGGCGCGAGTTGCCGACATAGAGTACGAGCGCGTAACTCCCGATCAGGTTTTGAGCGATAAATTGATAAGAAATAAAGCGGCCGCGCTGTTCGAGTTAGCCGGCTTGGATCAGCTCGACTACCTGGATTGGGCTGCGGCCATGACCGGGTATGAGCAAAATTTATTCGTGCCGCTATTAAAATTACTAAAGAAGAATCCTGAGTGGGAGGTGCGAGTGTTTGATGATCAGCAGCGTTGTTTTACGTGGCAGCGTAAAAAGTGGTTTAGCTTTTTTAATAAAACCAAGCCCCTCGAGCACTGGCTAAACTATGGGCAGGGTGCCGATGAGTGAAATCAAGTTAGAGCGCCGTAAACTGGCAAGCCCAAAACCGGATTTAAGGGCGTTACCGGATTTGGTGGCACAGATATATGCCGCACGCGGCGTCGAAAAAATCGAAGACGTTGGTTATACCCTGAAACATCTCGCATCCGCTTCAACCTTGTCTAACATCAATCGGGTTGCTCACCGGCTTGCGGATGCCGTAATTAAGCAGCAAAAAATTCTCATGGTCGGAGATTACGATGCCGACGGCGCAACCAGCACTGCGGTTGCGATTCGCGGATTCAAATTGTTGGGCACCGAGCAAGTTTCGTACTTGGTGCCGAATCGGTTTGAATATGGCTATGGACTAACCCCCGAATTAATTGCTGCAGCGGTCAAGGAAGGATTGAGTGCGGACTTAATTATTACCGTCGATAACGGTATTAGCAATCATGCTGGAGTTGAGGCTGCGAATGCGACCGGCGCAGATGTGATCATTACGGATCATCATTTACCGGGCAAGAGCCTGCCCGCGGCTTACGCGATTGTAAACCCGAACCTTGCGGATGATGCTTTTCCAAGTAAAGCGCTCGCCGGGGTCGGGGTTATGTTTTACGTGTTGGTGGCGTTACGCCAGGAGCTACAGGAGCGCGAGTGGTTTGCGGCGCGCGATACCGCGTTGCCAAAACTCGCTGACTTACTAGACCTGGTTGCACTCGGTACGGTGGCAGACGTGGTCCCGCTAGACCAAAACAATCGAATTCTGGTTGAACAGGGCTTGCGCCGAATTCGGTCCGGCAAGGCGGCGCCCGGCATATTGGAGATATTAAAAGTTGCGGGTAAGCACAACGAACGCGTGACCGCGACCGACTTGGGTTTTGCTGCGGGACCACGATTAAATGCTGCCGGGAGGCTTGAAGATATGGCGCTAGGAATCGAGTGTCTGCTTACAGATGATCAAGCTCGCGCACAAGCATTGGCAGCGCAACTCGATGCCTTGAATATGGAGCGCCGAGATATTGAGTCGGGTATGCAGCAACAAGCGGAGAAAATTTTACAAGATAATCAGGATTTGACCGCAGAGAATAAACTCTCGTTGTGTCTCTACGATAGTGAATGGCATCAAGGTGTCATTGGTATTGTTGCGGCGCGCTTAAAAGAAAAAGTACATCGGCCGGTTATCGTTTTCGCCGATGAAAATGATGACCATATCAAGGGCTCGGCAAGGTCTATTCCGGGCTTGCATATTCGTGATGTGCTGCAGCGCGTTGATGCTCGCCATCCGGATTTGATCGTTAAATATGGTGGGCATGCGATGGCCGCAGGATTGACTTTGCTGCCGGAGGATCTGGATATATTTGAGCGGGCCTTTGAAAAGGCTATTAAAGATACGGTTAATCCGCAGGTCTTCCAGCAGACTATATTAAGTGATGGCATTCTTGGAGATGCCGATTTGAGTCTCGAAACCGGAGCAGCGATAAGGCAAGCGGGTCCGTGGGGGCAACAGTTTCCGGAACCTGTTTTCGATGGCGAGTTTTCGGTGATATCGTCTCGTTTATTAAAAGAAAAGTATTTCAAATTAGTGTTGTCGCCACCCGACAGGCCGGAAATGTTTTTGGATGCCATCGCCTTTCGTTGTGATCCCGCTAAACTACCATCTCCAAATGACACGGTGAAAATTGCTTATAAGCTCGATGTGAATTATTTTAGAGGGCAAGAGAGTCTGCAGATGATGATCGAACATATATTCTGAACTCAAAGTGTGTAAAATCTAAAGACCACATTAAGTAAATTTGGCGAGCGACTTGGGAGGGAGTTTGTGATTTCGAATGTGAATGGATGGTTGAGGGAGCAATTCACGGTTAGGCCGGTTAGCTTGACTGTAGTTCTTGTTTGTATCTTTAGTTTACTTGGCGCGCCCGCTTTCGCGGAAGATCAGTATACGGTCTTTGAATATCGGCTTAGTGCTCTTGATTTTCCGCAAGTCTCTAACCCTTATGATCCCGATCAATTACGGGTTGATCTACGAGTTACGTCGCCAAGCGGGACGCAGCTTGTACCCGCTTTTTTTGAAGGTGCCGGAGCCGAACCGTTTCCCCAAGCTGGTTTTTGGGTTGGCCGATATTATTTGCTCGATAGCGGAACCCATACGGCACAGTTTATGGTCAATGGCGTTCCATCTGGTCCGGTCAAAACGTTTCAGTCTCTGGCTCAGCCTGCTAGCACGGATCGTCGCTTGCAGTTGTCACGCGTGCATAGCAATTTCCTTGCGCGTGGCGATCAGCCCTTTTTGCTGAAGGGGCACAATCATCCATTTTTCGGTGGCGCAGAGCCATTACAGTCATCACTGGAGTATTTGCCTGAATTGGCGAGCAACAGTGCGAACACGCTGCGGGTTTGGCTTGATATGGAATTTTCACTGGCACTGGAAGCCAAGTTCCCATGGCCAACCAATCAGTTTGAAGGGGTTAACCGGTATAACCAACAGCGCGCTAAAAGACTCGATCAAATATTGGCAGCGTTTGAAGAAAACGACGTTTATCTCATGCTCGCTGTTTTTACTCATTGTGCGTGGACAAATAATCCGATTGATTGCACGCAATGGACCAAAAGTGCTTATAACGCGAATAATTACACCGACGCTCAAATTCAGGCAACCCCCGGTTTGTTATTCAATTCAATGGATGTCTGGACTAATCCTGACACCCGTAGATTGATGCAAAAGAAAGTGCGTTACGTCATGGCGCGTTGGGGTGCGTATCCACACTTTGGTATTTTTGAGCTCTGGAATGAAGCAGATAATTACGGATTGTTTCCACGCGAACGGCATAATAACAACCAGAACGAAGCGGACGCTGTGCGTTGTAATCAGTGGTTAGAAACGCGTCGATTTAAAACTGATATGGCATCCTGGCACAACGATATGTATCAATATGCCAAGAGTCTGCGGCCGAACAAACTGGTCACCACCAGCCTCGCGCTTTTGGATCATGCCAGAGACGCGGCCGAGCACAACTTGTGGAAGCCACCATCGGCCTTGGAAGAAACATTACCATCGTACTGCCCACCAGGTACCCAACTTACTTCGCCCAGAGAAGCAATCCGTGTTGATCTACATGGTGCCCACCAATACGCCGGTAGGTTGTACAACGATGATGGTGTTAGTGAGCGACCGGAAATGCTAAGCGAGTGGCAGGTTCAGATGGTTGATGCGGTGCCGCAGCGGACTAATGTCGTACCAGACCAGCCGCTATTTTTTGCTGAAGCCGGAATGGGCGGTCGTATCCAGCTGGAAGAAGATTCGAATTATGACTTCTTTCGTTCCGTCACGTGGCTTCCGGTTTTTCATTATCATACTGGCGCCACCTCTTTCACCTGGGACGTTGCCTATGAACGCGCCGGAGGAGCCCGGCAGTTTCACTTTGAGTGGCCGGAACAATACGCCGCAATTCTGCGTACTTTTAGTGATTTGACTGATGGTTTTCCGCAACAGAATAACTTACAGGCTATACAAACCCGTAATTTGAATAATTCGGTGCGCGTCGGTGGGTACACGTCGGATTCAGAGGCGTTGCTGTATTTTCTAAATCAACGATTTTATCCGACCATCTCGTCAACCATGCTGGGTATTACCGATCCGGTGAATATGAATCTCTTGTTAAGGCGCGCCAGCGCTTATTCTGTTACCTGCCATGCTCCGGGTACTGGTGCAGTGGTTTATCAAAATAGTCAGTTAGCGTTTAGTTTAATGGGCGGGTCCGCTGCTAGCGTAACGATTCCGGTGCCAGCTTTTACCAGCGATCTATTTTGCCGGGTAGGAATTGATCATTCTGCACCACCAGCGATTGAGATATGCAATCAATCCGGTGATGAAGATGGCAACGGCTTAGCTGACTGTGCTGATCCGGCATGCGCTGCCAGTTGTAGTGATACCTGCCCGGCTGTATGTGGTGATGTCGACGGTAATGGTATTGTTAACGGCACCGATCCGGCGGCACTGGAAACTTATATCCAATCTTCAATTCCTGCCTGCGTGGCACCTTTTGCCGACGTGCAATATCCGCAAGGCGTTATTAGTCAGGCAGATGCGGACAAAATCGCTAACGCGGTTTTGGGTGGTTGGGCCCAGTGGCTCAGTTGTAGTGATGTTCCGGCACCGAACCCTGAGCCAGAACCAGAACCAGATCCAGAACCTGAACCAGAACCGATACCAGATCCAGAACCTTCGGATTGCCCTGTTATGTGTGGCGACGCGGATGCCAATGGTAACGTCGATAGCGCTGATGTGAGTTATCTCGAAACCGCGCTAACAAATGCCGGTGTACCTGCATGTGTCTTGCCGTTGGTTGATGTGCAGTGGCCGGAAGGTAGTGTCGATAGTGCGGATGTTGCCAAGATTTCCCAAGCAGTTACCGAAGGCTGGGCGCAATGGCTTGATTGCCCAAATAGCTCTACGCCGCAACCTGAACCTGATCCAGACCCTGAACCAGTAACGTGTTCAACGATATGCGGTGATATTAATGCCGATAACGTGGTTACAGCGGCTGACGTCACCTTGTTGCGAGAGCAGCTAAACAACACAGCAGTTTCAGCATGTAGCCTCAGTATTGGTGATGTCGAATGGCCTTTTGCGGTAGTTGATAGTCGCGATGCCAATAAAATTGAAGATGCTGTCAATGACGGTTGGGCACAATGGTTAAGTTGTCAGTAGCTAGGGCAACTTGAGAAGCAGTCAATTTGGGTAGTTGTAAGCGATGGCTAATTGTCCCGGTTCTCGATCCAGCCAGAATTTTTCAGCTAATCTTCATCATATTGGGCACAAAAGACGGTAGAATACGCGCTGCTGAAAAGGGCTTGATCATGGAACTGAATCCACTGTTTAATAAAATTGAAGACCTTAAGGTGCGCACCGACGCGCTTAGGGGGTATCTTTGACTATGAGGCCAAAGCAGAGGCGCTAGAAGAGGTTAGCCGCGAACTAGAAGCTCCGGATATTTGGAACGATCCTGAAAAAGCGCAAGCGATGGGGAAAAAGCGCGCGACGCTGGAAGCCATCGTTAAAACCATTACCAATCTTGATGGCGGTCTGGCAGACGCCAAAGACTTACTCGACATGGCCCAGGAAGAAGCTGATCAGGAAACTGCAGATTCTGTTGCCGCTGATCTTGCTGAGTTTGAGCAACATGTAGCCGGGCTCGAGTTTCGTCGAATGTTTTCCGGTGAAATGGATCAGGCGAGTGCGTTTTTGGATATCCAGTCTGGTTCTGGTGGTACTGAAGCGCAAGATTGGGCGGAAATGATTTTAAGAATGTATTTGCGCTGGGCCGAACAGCAAGGTTTTAAAGCTGAATTAATGGAAGCATCCGCAGGCGACGTCGCTGGAATTAAAAGTGCAACCATAAAGGTTGAGGGCGAGTATGCGTTCGGTTGGCTGCGGACAGAAACCGGCGTGCATCGTCTGGTTAGAAAGTCTCCGTTTGATTCGGGTAATCGGCGCCATACTTCCTTTGCAGCCGTTTTTGTCTCTCCAGAGGTTGATGACGATATCGAAATTGAAATCGATCCATCGGATCTACGTATTGACGTCTATCGAGCTTCGGGTGCTGGCGGGCAGCATGTTAATAAAACCGAATCTGCAGTGCGTATTACGCACCTGCCTACCAACACGGTAACGCAGTGTCAGAATGGTCGCTCGCAACATAAAAATAAAGACATGGCGATGAAGCAATTAAAGGCCAAGCTGTACGAGCTTGAGATGAAAAAACGCATGGAAGATCAACAAGCAGTAGAAGAAGGTAAGTCTGATATTGGCTGGGGTAGTCAAATACGCTCTTATGTATTGGATCAATCTCGAATAAAGGATTTACGTACTGGCGTGGAAACAGGAAATACACAGGCTGTGCTCGATGGTGGTCTTAATCAATTTATTGAGGCGAGCCTCAAATCAGGGCTTTAAAAGGTAAGAAATATGTCAAACGATGATGAAAATAAACTTATTGCCGAGCGTCGCGAAAAATTAAACAAGTTACGTGAACGTGGACAGGCCTATCCGAATCACTTTAAGCGTAAAGATATCGCGGCTGATTTACACACAGCTTACGGTGACAAAGATCGTGAGTGGTTTGATGACAACACCGTGCAGGCTACAGTCGCCGGCCGCATGATGTTAAAGCGAGTTATGGGTAAGGCTAGCTTTGCTTCCTTGCAAGACCGTAGTGAGCGAATTCAAATTTATGTCAAGCGCGATGATTTGGCCGATGGCGTCTATATGGATTTTAAAAGCTGGGATATTGGTGATCATCTCGGTGTGAGCGGAAGACTATTTAAAACTCAAAAGGGTGAGTTATCGGTGCATGCCGAAGGTATCGAAATTCTGTCCAAGGCGTTGCGGCCGTTACCCGAAAAATTCCATGGCTTGACGAATACGGAACAACGTTATCGACAAAGATATGTGGATCTGATTGTCAATGATGATGTGCGCGCAACATTTCGTATGCGATCAGCGATTATTAGTTATATAAGAAAGTTCATGGAAGAGCGTGCATTTCTGGAAGTCGAAACACCTATGATGCAAGTCATTCCCGGTGGTGCTACGGCACGACCCTTTGTGACCCACCATAATGCCCTCGACATGGATCTATATCTCAGGATTGCACCAGAGTTGTACCTAAAGCGATTGATCGTTGGCGGTTTGGAGCGTGTATTCGAGATTAATCGTAATTTTCGTAACGAAGGTCTATCGACGCGCCATAATCCTGAATTCACGATGATCGAGTTTTACGAGGCATATGCTACTTATGAAGATCATATGGATTTGACCGAAGAAATGTTTCGCGGTATTGCCAATGAAGTCTTGGCGACTGAACAATTTACCAGTCAAGGAGTTGATTATGATTTTTCTAATCCGTTTCAAAGGCTTACGGTTAAAGAATCAATTTTGCAATATAACCCTGAAGTAACAGCGGATATGTTGGATGATGTGGCGCAAGCGAAAACACTCGCAGAGTCTTTAAAAATTCCCCTTAAAGAAAGCTACGGGCTCGGGAAAATTCAAATCGAAATTTTTGAAAAGACCGTTGAGGAAAAGTTATTGCAACCAACATTTATTACTGCCTATCCGGCAGAGGTGTCACCGTTGGCGCGCCGTAATGATGAGGATGAATTTATTACAGACCGCTATGAGTTCTTTATCGGCGGCAAAGAAATAGCGAATGGTTTTTCTGAATTGAATGACCCCGAGGATCAGGCGAATCGATTCCACGAACAGGTTGCGCATAAAGATGCGGGCGATGATGAGGCAATGCATTTTGATGATGACTATATTCGAGCGTTAGAATACGGTATGCCGCCCACGGCCGGCGAAGGAATTGGCATTGATCGGTTGGTCATGTTGTTTACAGACTCTCCTTCGATTCGCGATGTTTTGCTCTTTCCGCACATGAAACCCGAATAAATGCCGCAGTAGCGTTGTTTATACGGCCGTATAACCCTAGTAAACGAATGGGATTGGGTATAGACTGTAACTGGATCGGTTGGTGAGTACGAGTCATCAGCTTTTTTGGATGCCAGTTAATTGGCCATAATTACGAGAATAAAATGTCAGAAGAAGTCGAAGGAACCGTAAAATGGTTTAACGATGAAAAGGGATTTGGTTTCATCGAGAGAGAAGGTGAAAAGGATGTTTTCGTTCATCATAGTTGTATCAATGGGGATGGCTTTAAAACGTTGAAAGAAGGCCAGCGCGTAAGCATGAATGTGGTTGACGGTCAAAAAGGCCCGCAAGCGGAAAACGTAACGCCGTTATAGTTTGTTTGGTTGTCCCAAGGTACGCGGGCGGAGGCAAATTTGCTGAAGCCAAAACAGAATCCTGCGTGATACTACTGAGCTAGTTGTTGGACAGTAGTACTTGACCAGCGTCATGATCAACCACGACGCCCTCATTTGTAATCCTCGAGATAGTGAATTCGCTGCCTTGCAGCGTGTCGCCTTCGCGATATTTCTTCATATTAATCAATACAAAACTGCGACTGGCATCGCTACTGTTGAAAATGTGCGTATTGATTTCATAATTAGACAACTGTTCTGCCAATCCTGCATTATTTAGTTCTTTCAGCGTAACCGGGTTTTCGGGGACTGGCGCCGGTTTAATCTCTTCTGTTTCGATCATGGCGAAATCAGCAGGTACCGCGGGTGCCGCGTTTGCGAGCACCGCAGAAGTGTTGCTATCGGTAGTGCTATTGTCATATGCGGCCTGTGCAGATTGTGGTTTCGCTAAAAGCTCCTCTGCCAGGGCTGTAGCAGCTTTGACCTCTCTCGGTGGCGGCATTTCCGCTCTGGTAGGCATTTCTAAGGTCAGCCGCGGGCCAGAATTTACCACTTGCTCTGGTTGACTTTGACCGGATGTATTTGTGTTGCTCACTACAGTATTTACCACGGTCCTTTCTACTTCATTGGCGTCGTTTGTTACCGGAACAGTATTATTCGATTTCAGGATAACTGCTAAAATTGCAAGATTAACGACCACGGCCGCGATTAGAAAAGGCAACCACGGTATGCTTTTGCGGGTGTCATTGCCGGTGTTAATACCCGAGGTGACCAGCGAATTTGCGTCTTGAGTTTTTGCTATGCGCTCGGATTCCGATCTTTTCAGCGCGTCAAGAATTAAGGACATGGTCTTATCTAATCAGGGTGGGGGTTTGCTGAGGATCGAGATCGCCAGCTAATTTGATCAGTGTTATCGGGTCAGCTTTACCACTGGCATTGATACCTCGTTCATACTGATATTGTATAAGACGTTGTTCGAGGTTTTCATTAAACACATCACCATATTCGGTTGGTTCAAGCCCTTCGAGCTGATCGAGTCTCCCGGCTAACCACATAACGTCTTGATTTTTCATGCCTACTTGCAGTTCTTTGGAGCCCGCTGGTGGTAGTCGCCAAAACAATGCAAAGCTCCCTTTCCAACGTTCCTGCAGTTCAGTTAGGGATATCGAATGCAGGTTTCCAGAGAAATCCAGAGTGATGCTGTTTTCCTCTATCTCCAGCGCGACCGCCATACGTTTTTTTCCAAAGTCGTCAATAAGTTCGAGCACCGCCGGGCGGTTATAACTGATTAGTTTTTCCAGATCACCATTTTCATAAATACACGCGAGGCCGTTGTTTTCCGCAATCAGACAAGAGCTTTGTTCATTGTCTACCGCACTAGGTAAACCCCACAGGTTAAATAACGTACCAAAGGCAATTTTTGTTTCACCATATTCATCCAGCAAGCTTTGTAGGTCATTGGTAACTGTTAATGCTGCAAAGTCCTCTGCGGGCAAGTCATCGCTAACGGGTACTACTGCCGTGGAAACCGTGTCAGTGCTAGTCGCTGATTCAGCGGTGCTCATAGCGCCGTTTGCAATTGTGTTAGTGCTACTTATGGGTGCCTCGATGCTGACAGTTTCTTCTATTGGTATCGCCGCGTTGGCGGTCTCTATTGGTATGACTGCATCCTGGCGGAAGAAGCTAATCCCGGTAATCAGCAGCGCCAGCAATGCCATACTCAAACTGGTCGCGAGCAAGTAGCCGGGCATATTAAGTTTGGCTTTGCCGCCGCGCCCTAATACTTCAGCCATCGCTTTGCGGATTAAGGGGCGAGTAATTTTGCGTTCGCCATTCGCATACGCACCCAGCAGGGCGCGCTCGGCGATAACGTTAATAACCCGCGGTATGCCGCCGGCTTGTTTAAATAACTCATCTTTGGCGCGCCGATCAAAAATCTCCCCGGTAGCGCCGGCGACTGACATGCGGTGTTCTATATATTGTCCGGTCTCTTTTTGGTTCAACGGCGGTAAGTGGTATCTGGCAGTAACACGTTGCGCTAACTGTGTTAGCGAGGAGTCTTCGAGTAATTCGCGTAACTCCGGTTGTCCCAACAGAATTATTTTTAACAATTTATGTTCGCCGGTTTCCAGGTTGGTTAGCAGGCGAATCTGTTCCAAAGTCGGGATATCCAAATTTTGCGCTTCATCAATAATCAGCACCGAGCGTTCGCCACGGCTATGTACACCCAATAGGTATTTGTTGAGCGCATCAAACAGCGGTTTTCTGCTTTGTGGGTTTTCCGGGTAAGTGATATTAAATTCGTCGCAGATGGTTGCTAACAATTCAACCGGAGTAAGCAGTGGGTTTAATATTAGAGCAAGGTTGATATCAGCAGGTGCTTGTTCCAGTAAAGTGCGACAAAGTGTGGTTTTGCCGGTTCCTACTTCGCCGGTTAATAGTGCGAAGCTACCGCTTTCATCGGTGCCGTAGACCAGATGAGCAAGGCCTTCTTTATGTTGGTCACTCAAATACAAAAACCGCGGGTTGGGGGTTATGGAAAACGGTTTTTCTTTTAAACCAAAAAACTCTTTATACATGATTTTTATTCTTTGTTGTTAAACGTCAAAGCCGTACGGTGGCGGTGAAACTTCCAACTGTGCGGTGCTGTTACCATCTAGTTGTAACGCGGAACCTTCGTCCACAACTTTAATGCGTAAAACAGCCAGACCTTCTATTCTACCGCCGACATTCGGTGCTGAGTACACAATTGTGCCAACTGGTTCACCATTTTTGTTGTCTTCGCTATAAATTTGGGTGCCAACCTCGGCATTTTTGTCAGCAGACCAGCTAACCCGGTACATGCGGCGTTTTTGTTTTCCGAGGTAATGGGTTCTAGCAACAATTTCCTGTCCGGGATAACAGCCTTTGTCGAAACTCAAAGCACCCAATTGTTCGAGGTTAACCATCTGCGGCACATAAGTGTCGACGGAAACAGGCGAAAAGGTCGGGATGCCGGATAAAACCTTCAACAACTGTGCAGCGCTATGACCAACGGGAGCGGCGTGCACGTTGAGTCGCTCCCATATTTTAATGGCTTGTTTTAATTCCGCGATAATCATAAAGCGCGGATTAATGCCGTGTACCCGCAATAAGGTTGCGCCCGCTTCGTTACTCGCCTCGTTCGGCACGCGCGGGATATTATCAAAAATTTCCGCTAGTTCTTTTTCAATATCAGGGCCAGCAGCACCAAAAGTAATGAGTTCTTGTGCAACAGCAAGTTCTACTTTTGCCATCATGACAAACATTTGTAATCGTTTGATAGTTTGTTCATGCAGTGATTTAGGTAAGATCAAGTAGTATTGGTTATCTCTAAGCAATACTCTCGTCAATGCCAAAACCCTGCCTTTAGGTGAGCAATATGCACTGAGCTGACTGTGTCCCTCGGTAACCAGGTTAAAGTCATTGCTGAGTTGACCTTGCATAAAACTACTGGCATCGTCGCCGCTAACCCGCACTAACACGTTTTCCGATAAATCAAAAAATGCGCTGCCATTCAGTATCAGGCGGGATTCCAGTTCCGGGTTACCAAAATGATCAATTTGATGGTCAACAGCGACATTAAATACAGCGCCAGCCTTAACCAAGTGTTCTTGCCATTCAATGTTCATAAATAATAAGCTTTCCAGGGTATGCGGCCATTTTACACGGGCAGCAGCCGTTTAGTGAGATTGACCGGCAATTTCGGACAAATGGCCGCGGTTTTGGCTTTATTTTCCGCTCTACTAAAGATTAAATACCCTCATGATCGATGCTTTGGCGTATTTGAATCCGGATCCGGAAAGTCGACCGACTGCGGTCATCCGGCAAGTGCCTGGCGATTTTCAGGTAACCGAGATTCCGTTAGTCACGCCATCCGGATCTGGCGAGCATCTATGGTTGGAGGTCGCTAAAACAGGTCTGAACACTCAAGACGTTGCTGCGCGTTTGGCGCGTGTGCTAAAAATCCCTGTCAGAAGTGTGAGTTTTGCCGGTATGAAGGATCGGCGCGCCAAGACCATACAATGGTTCAGTGCCTGGATGCCCGGCAAGCCTGATCCGGAAGATTTGCATCTCGCAGAAGGTGTGCAAGTGCTGCAGATGACCCGTCACCAAAAAAAATTGCAACGTGGGCATTTGCGCGGCAATCATTTCGAGTTGCTCATACGGGACTGTTCGCATCTCGGAACCGGGTTGCAAAACGCGCTGCGCGAGCTAGGTCAAACAGGTGTGCCGAATTACTTTGGCGAACAACGATTTGGTCGGAATTTCGCCAACCTACCGCGTTCTCTTGAATTTTTTTCGGGCACCTATAAGCCTCATAGCCGACATGAGCGTGGCCTGCTTATCTCGAGTGCGCGCGCCTATTTGTTCAATCACTATGTAGATCAACGCTTACAAGATCAGCTCTGGGACGTCGTGCTGGATGGCGATGTGCTTAATCTCGCTGGTAGCCAAAGCGTCTTTGTGGCTGATTTCGCAGATGCTGCATTACAGACCCGTTACCAGGATCGGGATATCCATATTACCGGACCCTTGTATGGTGGTGGAGAATCAATGGCCGATGGCGCGGCGCTGAAGATGGAGTTACAACTTGCGCGGCAGCACCGGGAATATTTTTCCGGTTTGGAAGGTGTTAACGCAAAGTACGCTCGACGCGCAATGCGAGTGATACCCTGGGATATCGAGTTTTCTGTGCCGGATGAAAAAACGCTCCGGCTGGCATTTAGCTTGCCAGCCGGAGCGTATGCTACTTCGGTGTTACGAGAATTTTTTGATTACTCGGTAGCAATCCCCGAGGGCGCTACTTGATCTCAAGCAATTCTACGGTGAATAGTAATACCGAGTTAGCCGGAATGCCCGGCCGACCTTGCGGTCCATAAGCCATATCACTAGGTATTACGAAGTCAGTTGTGCCGCCAACCTTCATCAGCTGGAGACCTTCAGTCCAACCAGAGATGACACCATTCAGTGGGAACTCGGCGGGCTGATTGCGATCATATGAGCTGTCAAATTGCGTGCCATCGATCAATGTTCCCTTATAGTGAACTTTGACTGTTTGTTCGGCAGTTGGCGATGCGCCAGTACCTTCGGTAACAGTTTTGTATTGCAAGCCGCTGGCAGTTTCAGTCCAGCCATCTGTGCTTTTATTGGCGGTTAAGTAAGCAGCACCCGCGGCAATGTTTTCAGCGCTTAGTGCATCCTGTTCGGCTTGTTGTGCAGCTTGTGCCGCTGCCAGTGTGCTTTGAATATCTTCCTCGGACAATTTAATTTCCTGCTTCGTCAAGACGTCGTTAATGCCATTAATCGCCGCCGCTGTATTCAGGTTTTCGGATTGTTGCGCTAATACCTGACCAAGCTGGCCAGCTAAAAAAGCGCCCAGCGCATAACCGAACTTATCTTTGTCGATGCCGGTAATCGGGGTTGCTCCGCCTTCGGTAGTTGGTTCAGTCGCTGCTTGCTGTGCCGCCTGCATCGCTGCTTGTCCTTCTTGCAGGGTGTTTTGAATTTCAACGTCGGTCATTTGCAGGTCATTATTTGCCAGGACATCGTTGATCCCCTTAATGGCTTCGCTGCTGGTAAGGTTGCCGCTTTGCTGGCCGATTACCTGATCAATCTGCGTTGCCAAATATGCGCCAAGCGCATAACCGAACTTGTTTTTATCATTAGTAAGGTCGTTGGCATCTACGGTACTAGCGCTGGCCGTTGTGCTTGGCGCAGCAGTGCTTGTATCTGCGGCCGTGCTGGTGGTCGTTTCTACGGTGCTGGTATCAGTGCTTGCCGGTTGATTGCAGCCGAGAACTAAACCGAAAACGGCGAGGATTAATATACTGGTTTTGAAAGAATTGGACATTTGGTGTACCTATTGTTGAACTCCGAGAGCAGGGGATTCTAGCTATATTGTGGCCAGCAAACAAATATTTGTGGCTTAAATTGTAAGATTTAGCGCTTCGCTGCTTTAAGGAGGACGTAAACAGCGCCGGTGCCACCGTCCTCGGGTCGTGCTGAATGGAACGCTAGAACCTCGTCACGTTGCAGCAACCAGTGATTTACAAGGCCTTTTAGGACGGGTCCGCGGTTCGAAGAACGGAGTCCTTTACCATGAATGATGCGAATGCAGCGCCAGTCATTTTCCATGGCCTCCGCTAAAAATGACTGTACATAGAGGCGTGCGTCTTGCGCCCGCATACCGTGCAGGTCAAACTCCGCGTCCATACGAAATTTCCCGCTACGTAGTTTCTTGAAAACGGTTTTCTGAACGCCGGGACGTACAAAGCTCAGAATATCTCCCGGTTGGAGTTCTGAAGTCAGGTATTCGTCGCTTAACATATCTACCAGGACCTGCTTTTCGTCCGCAATCAACTGCCGTGGTTTCGCATCCAGCTTGGGTTGTTCCGGTGCGATGCGATCATTTTTAATCGGGCGTACTTTTCCAACTGTGGAGCGAAATAATTCTCGATCACTGGATTTGTCTGATTTGTCGTTCATGTCCGGATATTCGCAAATATTGGTACTTTAAATCCAGTATCATATCGCAAAACGAAATCTTGACTGGATTATCATGCATATATTGGTCAGCAATGACGATGGCTACGAGTCGCCATGGCTACAGCATTTAGTGGATGCGCTAGAGCCATTCGGAAAAATTAGTGTGGTCGCGCCGCGCCATGACCAAAGTGGGGTTAGTAGCGCTTTAACGCTAGGGCGACCGCTGCGGGCGACCACCATGCCAAATGGATTTATACACGTTGATGGTACTCCGGCAGATTGCGCGCATTTGGGCATCACCGGTTTGTTGGATGAAATGCCGGATATTGTAATTTCCGGCATTAACAAGGGCGCTAATCTGGGTGATGATGTGCTTTACTCGGGTACTGTAGGCGCGGCGATGGAAGGGCGGTTTCTCGATTTACCAGCGTTGGCGTTTTCTATGCTCAACTATGAGGCGGCCCATGTTGCAACCGCCAAAGCTGTGGTTCGCACAATAATGCAAGGTCTGGCACGACAACGATTACCGCAACACGCAATGTTAAATATCAATATTCCCGATATCCCGCTCGAGCATTGTAAGGGTCTGGCCGCAACCCGCTTGGGACACCGACATATTGCCGCCGATTTAAATAAAACCACTGATCCCTATGGCAAACCAATTTATTGGATTGGACCAGCAGGCGCGCCGAAAGATGCTGGTGCCGGAACCGATTTTCATGCCGTCAAAAACAACTGGGTTTCAGTGACGCCACTGCGGGCGGACCTTAGCGACCAAAGTAATCTAGACGATTTATCTGCATGGTTACAGGCTGTGGCACCCCTTGAGCAGTCTTAAGATGTCCGGCAGACACGGCGCAGGTTTAACTTCACAACGGGCGCGCGACCGTTTAGTAAAGGTGCTAATAGAAAAGGGCATCGCAAATGAACGCGTTTTAGCGGCAATGCAAACCGTGCCGAGACACTTGTTTATTAGTTCTGCGCTTGCGGGTCGCGCCTATGAGGATACCGCCTTACCCATCGATGCTGGTCAGACTATTTCACAGCCGTATACGGTCGCTAGAATGACTGAGTTAGTCCTTGAGAATGGTCCGGTAAGCAGGGTTCTGGAAGTGGGTACTGGGTCCGGATATCAATGCGCGATACTGGCAGAGTTGGTAGAGCGGGTGTATAGCGTGGAGCGAATTGAGCCGTTATTTAAACAAGCCCATCGCAGATTGTTATCGGAGTTAGGTTATCGAAACATTCGTCTGCGATACACCGATGGTAGTTGGGGCTGGCTGGAATCGGCGCCTTATGAAGTAATCATTGTAACGGCAGCGCCGAATTATATTCCAGAGGTGTTGTTGGAGCAGCTAGCGGACCTCGGGCGCTTGATTATTCCGGTCGGACAGACAGGGCAACCGCAGCGTTTGTTGCGCATCACTCGTAAAGGTGATCAGTTCCATGAGGAGGAAATCGAAAAAGTGCAGTTTGTACCAATGTTATCCGGGCAGGTGAAATGAATATCTTCGGTAGCTTATATGACCTGGTTATGGGCTGGGCGAAACATCGCTATGCAGAGAGATATTTGGCCGCAGTTAGCTTTGCTGAATCGATTATATTTCCGGTTCCGGTGGCGCTGATGTTGTTGCCCATGACCCTGGCACAACAAGACCGGGCCTGGCGCTTGGCATTGATTACCCTGATTTTTTCCGTATTAGGCGGGGCGGTAGGTTATTTTATTGGCTGGGGCGCATTTGAAGTTATCGCGCCATACGTATCGCAGCATGCTGACAAACTCCAGACCGCCAAGGATTGGTTCGCCGAATACGGGGTCTGGATTGTGTTGATGGCGGGTTTTTCGCCAGTGCCATATAAAATCTTTACGTTAACGGCTGGCAGCTTGGGCATGCCGTTTATACCGTTCCTGATCGCCTCAATTATTGGTCGCGCCTCGCAGTTTTATTTGATCGCTTTTTTGGCGAAAAAGTTGGGTCCAAGTATGGAACCGAAAATCAGACAGTATGTCGAAATACTAGGCTGGTTTTGCGTGGTACTAATTCTATTGCTTTTGGCGTATCTGCACTTCAGGTAATCATGAAAATATTGATCGGCATAATGTTGGGAGTAACACTGGTCTCTTGTACAGTAACTCACCATGTGCCGCGCGCGGAATGGGAGCGTTCTCGTGCCGCCGCTAGTCCCAGCCCGACCCCGGGGTCAAATGTCAGGCATCGGTCGACGACTCCATCGACCGGTTATCACCACGTGGTAAAGGGCGATACTTTGTATGCGATATCCTGGCGCTATCGGCTTGATTACAAGCAACTGGCGTGGTGGAATCAGATTCGTTCGCCGTATCGAATCGGTATCGGCCAAAGGATTCGTTTGAGCCCGCAGCCAGGTCAAAGTGTGTTGCCACCAACGGCGAATAGAACCGTGGTGCGGCCGGTTGAGCCGAGCGCTAGGCCTGCGCCGTCGCCAACGGTGTCAACCACACCGCCAAAGCCGGCGATTATAAAGCCGACTGAACCGCAGAACACCGGAGTAGTATCGGCGCCGTCGAATAGTGTTAACACGGTAGAGTTAAAATGGCGCTGGCCGGTCAAAGGTGAGTTGCTTGATCGGTTTGGCATTAATCCGGGCATTGATATCGCTGGAAAATATGGTCAGGCGGTGCTTGCCAGTGAGGCTGGCAAGGTTGTCTATAGTGGGCGTGGCTTGAAGGGCTACGGTGATTTGATCATCATCAAACACAACGATACTTACCTGTCTGCCTATGCTCATAATAGTCGCTTGTTGGTTAAGGAAGGTCAGCGAGTTTACGCTGGGCAATCGATTGCCCAGCTCGGCAAGGTTGCAGAAATTGCGCTGTTGCATTTTGAGATTCGCGTGCAGGGCGAGCCGGTCGACCCACTTACATTTTTACCCAAAAACTAGTTTAAGTTTTTTCCAGCAACAAGCATGCTGCCACGCGTCGATTTTCGTGGGTTAGCAAGTTGTAGGTGCGGCAGGCCGCGGCCGTGGTCATCGCTTCGCAACCGACATTGTTCTGCAAAAAATACGACATAATTTTCATGTCCGGGATGTGATGGCGGGTACCGGTGCCGATAAGGATAATTTCCACAGCTTTGTCGTTGAGGACTTCGAGATTCGCAATAGCGATATCGGAAAAACGCGATACTGGCCAGTCTTGTATGATCTCATCGGGTAGTACCATGAGACTGTCTTTGTAGCTGGTGCCATCGATGGCAATAGCTTCTTCCGAGTGTGCCGTAACGGTATGGTTGCCGTCCGCTATTTCTTGTGTGAACTTCAATGTAAATCCTTTGTTGTTGTGATCATGCTAGCATACTCGGCACTCTGGATTTTAAATTCCCATTTTATCGTTGACGCTTCAATGCCGCCCGTTTAAGCTCAAAAAAAGGACGTATTTAAAGCAATTTCAATTAAGGAAGACCTGAACCTGATGAACAATCAATTTCCACGTATCGAGCGTCTGCCGCCATACGTCTTTAATATTGTTAATGAACTTAAAGCAGCGGCGAGATCTCGTGGCGAAGATATCGTTGATTTTGGTATGGGTAACCCTGACCAACCAACCCCGCCGCATATTGTTGAAAAGTTGGTCGAAGCGGCGCGCCGTGGCGACACCCATCGCTACTCGATGTCTCGCGGTATTCCGAGACTCAGGAGAGCCGTCGCCGGTTGGTATAAATCCAAATACGATGTCGACATAGACCCGGAGAAAGAAGCGATCGTTACGATTGGTTCAAAGGAAGGTCTGGCGCACTTATTGCTCGCGACTTTGAGCTCAAGAGACGTGGTTTTGGTGCCGAACCCCGCCTACCCGATACATCCCTATGGCTGCGTGATTGCCGGGGCCGATATTCGGCATGTGCCGTTGACACCTGAAACAGATTTTTTTGAGGAATTGGAAAGAGCTATTGTAGACACTTGGCCAAAACCAAAAATGTTAATAATTAGTTTCCCTGCTAACCCTACAGGCGAATGCGTCGAACTCGAATTTTTTGAGCGGGTCGTTGCGGTTGCCAGACAACATGAAATCTATGTTGTGCATGATTTGGCCTACGCTGAAATAGTCTTTGATGGATATGAAGCGCCATCCATCTTTCAAGTCAAGGGAGCCAAAGACGTAGCAGTTGAGTTCTATTCTTTATCCAAGACTTACAATATGCCCGGGTGGCGAGTAGGATTTATGTGTGGCAACCAAAAATTGGTGTATGCCTTGGGGCGTTTGAAGTCATATTTGGACTACGGCATGTTTACGCCTATTCAGGTTGCGTCGATCGCCGCGTTGGAGGGTGATCAATCTTGCGTGCAAGAAATCAGAGATATGTATTGCAAGCGTCGCAATGTGTTATGTGAAGGGTTGGCAGCGATCGGGTGGCAGGTTCCCAAACCTAAAGCGACCATGTTTGTATGGGCCCAGATACCAACTCATTATCGAACTATGGGCTCGCTCGAGTTTTCAAAAAAACTGCTGAACGACGCAAAGGTCGCGGTGTCGCCAGGGGTCGGGTTTGGTAATTATGGTGACGAGTATGTGCGTTTTGGCTTGATCGAAAATGAACACCGCACGCGACAAGCAATCCGCGGGATAAGAAAAATGTTTATTGATGACGGGCTTGATGTTTCTGGCGACTACGGAGCGGGTGAGGCATGAGTGTTGTTCGGATAGGTTTATTAGGCTTGGGCACAGTAGGTCAGGGCGTGGCCGAAGTACTACTGCAAAATGCACAGGAAATCACCAGGCGCGCCGGACGTGAGGTAGAGATTAGCCACGTGTGTAGCAGTAACCGCGAGATGTTTGCACAGTTGGGTTTGAATTGTCAGCTAAGTACGGATCCGTTTGCAGTAGTAAATGATAATGACGTGGACATTGTTGTTGAAGTTTTCGGCGGCGATGAGCCAGCCCGCGAATTACTGCTGCGCGCAATTGAAAATGGCAAGCACGTCGTCACTGCAAATAAAGGTTTGATCGCAGGCTTTGGTAATGAAATTTTTTCTGCTGCAACGCAGCAAAACGTAATGGTGGGTTTTGAAGCTGCCGTTGCTGGGGGTATCCCGATCATAAAAACCATTCGTGAAGGTTTGGCAGCAAATCGTATCGAGTGGTTGGCTGGTATTATCAATGGCACCACCAATTTTATTCTTACCGAAATGGAGGAAAAGGGTGCTGAGTTTTCCGCCGTACTTAAGCAGGCACAGGAGCTTGGGTATGCCGAGGCGGATCCGACCTTTGATGTGGAAGGTGTTGATGCTGCGCACAAGCTCACGATTCTGGCATCGATCGCATTTGGGATTCCACTGCAGTTTTCGCACGTTCAGGTAGAAGGTATTACCGGTATTACGCCGGCAGACATTGCGAATGCTGATGAACTCGGTTACCGCTTTAAACACTTAGGTATTGCAAAAAAGACTGCGCACGGTATCGAGTTGAGAGTGCATCCGACTCTGATCCCCAAGAAACGGTTAATCGCAAATGTTAACGGGGTAATGAATGCCATTGTCGTAAAGGGAAATGCGGTCGGGGCAACGTTGCATTATGGGGCTGGCGCTGGATCCTTGGCGACCGCATCCTCGGTTGTCGCTGATATTATCGATGTTGCCCGGGGACAGAATGTTGATGCGGTTGGCAGAGTGCCGCACCTGGCTTTTCAGGCAGAACAGCTGGAAGATTTGCCGATTGTGTCGGCGGCTAACGTTCAGTCTGCATATTACCTGCGATTGCGGGCTCGAGATGAATCAGGGGTGTTGGCGAAGATCACTACGGCGCTCGCTGATCACAACATCAGTATCGAAGCATTTTTACAAAAGGAGCCAGCTACAGCGGGCGACGATGTGGATATCGTCCTAATAACGAATGTCGTATCAAAGCAACAGGTTACAGATTCAATAGCAGAATTAGAGGCATTGAGTAGCGTTCCGGAAAAAGTCGCAAGCTTTCACGTGGAGACTTTTTCGGACTAACTGTTGTTTTGATCAAAAGTATGTGCGAAAAAAAGCCCTGCGAATATTCGCAGGGCTTTTTTGATTTGCAAGAATCAATGACTACCGGTTTTTGATATCAACGTAGTCGCGAATTGTTTCGCCTTCATACACCTGTCGTGGACGTCCAATTCTAAACTCGTCATCAGTAAGCATTTCACGCCAATGTGCAATCCAGCCAACAGTTCTGGCCATGGCGAAAATAACTGTAAACATATCCAGCGGTATGCCGAGGCGTCTAAGAATAATGCCTGAGTAGAAGTCGACGTTAGGATACAGGTTGCGTTGTTTAAAGTAGTCGTCTTCAAGCGCGATTCGCTCGAGTTCCAAAGCGGTATCGAGCAACGGGCTTGATTCGCCCATCTCGTTAAGCAGCTCGTGGCACATATCCCGAATAAGATTGGCGCGCGGATCGAAGTTCTTATAGACGCGATGTCCAAAGCCCATTAGGCGAACTCCGCTATTTTTATCCTTGGCTAACTCAACATAGTCTTGTACCGTTTTGTCCGATTCGGTGATGTCTGTCAGCATACGAATCACTTTCTCGTTAGCGCCGCCATGCGATGGACCCCACAAAGATGAAATACCAGCAGAGATAGCGGCATATGGATTAGTTTCCGAGCTACCCGCCAGGCGTACCGTTGAGGTTGAAGCGTTTTGTTCGTGATCAGCATGCAAAATGAGCATGAGATCTAACGCTTTAACATGCAGTGGATCTGGAACGTATTCCTCGGTTGGGAAAGCAAACATCATATGCAGATAATTTTCTACATAGCTCAAATCATTTTTCGGATAGATAAATGGCAGGCCTTGAGAGTGTTTGTAGCTCCATGCCGAAATAGTCGGAATTTTTGCTAACAAACGATAGGTGGCACGCTCTCGTACGGCGGCGTCATGCACCATACTCGCACTAGGGTAAAAAGACGAAAGCGCACCAACCGAACCAACCAACATCGCCATTGGGTGGGCGTCGTGATTAAAGCCATTGATAAAACGTCGCATCCCTTCATGCAAAAGCGTGTGATCAGTAATACTGTGATCAAAATCTGCTTGCTGTTGCGCGCTAGGAAGTTCACCGTGTAGCAGCAGGTAACAGACTTCGGTAAAGGTGCTTTTTTCGGCTAATTGCTCAATAGGTATACCGCGGTATCTGAGTATGCCTTCGTTGCCGTCGATAAACGTAATGTCGCTGGCGCAGCTGCAAGTTGCTATAAAGCCCGGATCATAGGTATACATTCCGAGTTCTTTGTGCAGGGTTTTAATGTTGATTCCAGGAGAGCCTTCAGAGCTTTCCCGGACCGGTAGCTCAACTTGTTTGCCAGTGGCGTTGTCTGTGATGGTAACTGTGCGGCCCAATGTTCTTCTCCTTGATGCTAATTTTTATGCGGTTGAGTGTGTTTCCAGCCTCGATTAGAACCGGGCATTGTGATCAAATCCGCGATTTTTCTGCAATTCGACTTGGTTTACTTGAACATTTGTATCAAATGTTTTGCTAAAAGCGATAACAACGGCTTAATATGAACGCGGCAGTCGCGCAGAACCGATGCCGCATAGTATAGCTCGCGTTGGCGCTTCTCTCTAGTAGAATTGAGCTGCTTAAGCGGTAAATACTAGGCATTGTGGTAATAGATTTCCTTCAAGTGCGCTACTTTTACCGCTGATCCAATTTGATCTAGGTAGGAATGTGAACTGTTTGGCAATATAGGGTTCGTAGAAAGGTCAGTGGCGATTAATACCCGCAGAATGCTTCCTATGTGTACATTTCGGTAAATGAACATCATGTTGAAAACAATGTTAGCCCTAATATTACTGTCGATATCCGGCGTCGTATCTGCGGCTTGGTATGAAGAAAAGGCCGAGATCATGGGTACGGATATTCGAGTGTATTTGTGGCACGACGACGAATCCAAAGGGAAACGGGCAGTCACTGATGTTATGTCCGAATTTCGCCGTATCGATGCTTTGATGAGTACCTATTTGGAGTCGTCAGAATTGTCGTTAATAAATCGTCGCGCGGCGCACCAACCGGTTGCGGTGTCGGATGAGTTGTTACAGCTGATTATGCAAGCATTAGAGCTGTCAGAGCGCACTGACGGTGCTTTTGATATTACGTATGCTAGCGTTGGGTATCTTTATGACTATCGAAATGCTGTCCGACCTGATGACGCGACCATCGGCCAACGCCTTAAAGCGGTAAATTTTCGTCATGTGCGGGTAGATCAGAACAAAAGAACCATTGAATTTAATCATCCGGATGTGCGTATTGATCTCGGTGGTATCGCAAAAGGTTACGCAGTCGATCGGGCGATCACGAAGTTAACAGGGCTTGCGGTTGAACACGCAATTGTTACTGCCGGTGGTGATACGCGGGTATTGGGTCAGCATCGTGATCGACCATGGGTGGTCGGTATTCAAGACCCGCGTCTGAATGACAAAGTAGTAGCCTTGATTCCGTTGGTTGATGAGTCCATTTCAACTTCCGGAGATTACGAAAGATACTTTGATGATAATGGGATCAGGTACCACCATATCATCGATCCGCAAACCGGCGATTCAGCGAGAGCGGTGCGGAGTGTGTCGATTTTAGGTGCCACGAGCACTTTGGCTGATGCTTTATCGACAAGTTTGTTTGTGCTTGGACTGGATGATGGTATTGAGGTAATCAATAAGATTGAAGGTTACGAAGCTATCGTGGTCGACCAGCAGGGAAAGTTGCACTACTCAACCGGGTTACAGCAGCCGGAGAAACCGGAGGGTACGGCAAAACATCAGGTGGGTGGCGTATTGTCACCGGCCAAATGATTAGAGGTGGTAATGAAAATGCATAAATTTAAATTCACCGTATTGGTATTGTTGCAGATCGGATTGATTGCGTGTACTGCAGGTGGCAATGACAATGATGATCAAGCGGGCATAGATGGTAGCGGAGTTGAATCCAGCGACCTGGGCAGCGCTAGTTTGGTTAATGCAAATTTCTCGATCGTGTATGTTGACCGATCGGTGGAGTCTGCTGGAAATCCTACTGACGGGATACGGTTTACGCCCGGCGGCGATCTGTATATCAAGAGCCTCGCTTCGCCGAGCGCTGAAGCTTTGAATATTACCGGAGTCTATACCGAAGGTCTTGGTGACGTCTCGGATCCGGAGGTTTCATATGATGGTAGAAGAGTGGTCTTTAGCATGCGCGGACCCGAAGACGAGACCTGGAATCTGTGGGAGTACGATAGTGACGCCGCAACTATCAGGCGCCTCATTAATAACCCTGATTTAACTGATGAGGGTGATGATGTTGATCCTGCGTATTTGCCGGATGGTCGGATTATTTTTAGTTCAAACCGTCAGGAAAAAAGCCAGCGTTTGTTAGCCGCCGAAAACAAAGAGCCGTACGCGTATTTAGACGAGTACGAGCGCGAGCGCACGATTGCATTGCATGTTCTCAGCAGGGATGGTGACGAGGTTTCGCAAATCTCGTTTAACCAAAGCCATGATCGAAATCCAACAGTATTGAGCAGCGGCGCGATAATGTACGCCCGTTGGGACCACTTGGGTAACCGCAACCATTTTCCACTGTTTTTCACCAATCCTGATGGTACCAACTTGTTTGTTCTTTATGGTGCCTTTAGTCCCGGCAACTCATTTTTGCATCCACGCGAAATGCCCGATGGAAAGGTAATATCGTCCTTAATGCCACTTTCGGGAACCGGAGAAGGTGGTGCGCTGGTAATCATTGACGTCGAAAATTTTTCGGAAAATGATCAGCCGGCGCCAGGTCATACGGACACGGAAGTTGGGCAGCTCGGAGCAACCTTGCAAGAGATCCCCATCGATGACACGGCATCCGAGTTTGGTCGGTATACCACGCCGTTCCCGTTGTGGGATGGCACCAACCGTGTTTTGGTTTCCTGGTCCGCCGCGCAAGCGCCTGATGAAGATAACCCCATGATGGGCGAAGATGGACCGCCACGCTATGGTATTCATATGCTCAATCTCGATGATCAGTCATTACGCCCCATTGAGCTTGCTGCTCCCGGTAGAATTTTAACCGACCCGGTCGCGATGTTTCCACGCGCTTTGCCAAACATCATTGCAGACACTCCGGGCGACGCTGGTTTGGCCGCAGCGGGTCGAGGTATTCTCAACGTAAAAAGTGTGTATGACACCGATGATCTGGACATTATGGGTGATCGGGTTTTAATAGCGGGTGAATCGATTCCGGAAATTGACGGCGTGGCAGATGTGTTGTCGCTTAAGCAAGCGCGTGCCAACGATCGTCCGGCACGATTTGTACGAGTCACTCGGGCGGTGCCAACACCGCCGGGCGTGACCACAGATAACGTCGGCTCCAATGACATGGAGATGCAGGAACTGCTGGGTTATTCCCGCGTCGCGCCCGATGGCTCGATTAGAATCGAGGTGCCGGCGGATACGCCACTCGCTTTGACCGTGGTTGATGCCAACGGGCGAGCGTTGCAAACGCACACAAATTGGCTGCAGGTTCGTCCTGGCGAGACCCGTACCTGTAATGGCTGTCATTCACCTCGACGTGGTAGCGCGATTAATGCCGCGCCGATTGCCGGTGACCATAGTAATACCGAGTTAGCAGGGGTTGTTGAGCCAGGTGAAAGCATGGCTGAAACTAACACCCGAATTAATCCGTCGGCGCTGAGTTTGACATCGGACATCGAGTTCGAAGACATATGGACTCTGGCTGCGAACGGGCCGGACCTGCCATTTAGTATTACCTACGCAGACCTATCTACTTTAGCGCCGACTGACGGCATTATTAATTACCCGGAACACATCCAGCCGCTTTGGGAGCTGCATAATTGTGTTGGTTGTCATAATGGCGCAGCTGGATCGTTGGATTTAGGTAGCACGACCGCAGCGACCGGGCGTTTAACATCCTACGAACAACTCACCCTTGGTGAACCTGTTCTGGACGCGCAGGGATTGCCAATAACGTTTACTGTAAATGGCGAAGTGTTGGTGCAGCGTGAACCCGCTTTGGTTGAAATGGGATCAGCAATTAACAGCTCGCGCACCAGTCATTTAATCGAAAAGCTTTATCAAACAGAGTTGCTGGCGGACCGAAGTTTAGCGCCGACGACGGTTAACCATAATGGTATTTTGAATGCGTCAGAACTTCGTTTGTTACAGGAGTGGATAGATCTCGGCGCACAATATTTCAATAGCCCTTATGAGAGTAATGCGGGCGATGATGGTTTTTATGCGCTTGGCGAGATTCGAAGCTTCCCGGCAGGTCTGAGCGAAGATGTGTTTGCAGAGAGTGTACAACCGGTGTTGTTGCAGCGTTGCGGTAGTTGTCATGGTGCTGTTGGTGATGATGGTGAGGCGAATGGTGGTTTTTCCGCCAAGCGATTCGTGCTGACAGGCGCGTTAGAAGGGGATTTCAATATAACCAGAGCAATGGTTAGCAATATTTGTGACGCAGAGAGTTCCCTGTTGTTGACAATGCCCAGTATCATTCAGCAGGGAAATATTGCCCATCCGGCGATCAATGGACAACCGGTATTACAGAGTACAGATAATGACTTTCAAACGATTTTTACGTGGATTACAGCGGCAGCAGCTAGTAACAACTGTCCCTAAATTTTTATATGTGATTTGTATCGCTTTTGTGTTGCTCGCTTGTGACCCGGTAGATCCGGTAGGTGAAAATACCGCATTCGCCGGACGCAGCTTATGTTTTGAGAACTATCAGTTTTGCATAGATCCGATTTTTCACGCCAATTTACTTGGCAGTGCCGGGAGCGTTAACTGTTCTTCTAGCGGGTGCCATGATACCAATGCCGGGTCCGGTGGTGGTTTTAAAGTATTTTTATCGCCGGCATTGAATTCAGAAGAAATGCTGTCCAATTTTTATACAGCTCAAGCGTTCGCTAACTTTAGCACACCATCTGATTCAAAGCTTTTGCTCGAACCACTTACTGGAACGTTTTCTGTAACAGGTAGTCACGCTGGCGGAGATATATTATTCAACCGGTCAGATCCTTGTTATTTAGCCATAATCGACTGGATTAATGAGCAGGTAAATGACGAAAACAGCAGTAGTTGTGGGCTATGCACGCCGCCAACTCTGAGTGCCTGCGGCTATTAGTCTGCAGTAGATTCAAGTAGAATTGACAGTTATCCAAAGGGACTTGTAGTCGTGATAAAAACTTGCCCGCGAGCATCAATTCTACTAATTGCGTTGTTATTCTGTGCTGACGGCTCTATTGCCGCGGACACACAGCTATTGCGCGTGCAAGTTACCGAACCGTATCTGGAGATGTACACGGGTCCAGGCCGGGGTTTTCCGGTGTTCCATGCAGTTGAGCGAGGCGCCTGGGTAGAAATTGTAAAGCGGCGAACAGATTGGTTTGAAGTTCGGACAAGACGCGGCAAAACTGGTTGGGTAAAACGTAGTGCACTTGAAAAAACCCGGTCAATGACTGGTTCACAATTGGTTTTTGATGGCGCCGGAAAAGGAGATTTATTCGGCCGGCCTCTGGAAATAGGGTTGGTCGGCGGCGCTTTGGAAAGTGATCCTTTGTTAGGTGCGCGGCTTGGGTATTATCTGACCGAAAGCATTTCGGTAGAACTCGTACTGAATCATGTGCCGGGAAAGTTTTCGCGCTCAATAATTTATGGCGGAAATATACAAGTACATCCGTGGCCGCAATGGCGCATATCGCCATATTTTTCATTGGGGTCAGGGGTTATTAGAAATGAGCCGAAAGCAACTTTGGTTGGTGTGAACAATGTTGATGCGACAGTTTGGAGTGCGGCCGCCGGTGCGCGTTATCGAATCAATGAAAAATTCATGTTTCGGGTTGAGGTTCGGGATCACCAGGCATTGGTAAATGACGCTAATACGCAGAACCTGCTGGAGATAACGGCCGGGTTTTCGTTTTTTTATTAGGATGATGGGAATGATTAATAACACAATAAAAATAATTTTGATCGTAGCTGGCTTTTCGCTAAGTAGCGTGCCCGCCGCTGAAGAAGTCGAAGACTCGCTTGCCGATGTTGAGCAGGTGGTAGTGCCGGAGGTTTACCGGCGCACGGTGAAAGCGCCAAAAATAGATGCGCGAGACTTTGAGTTGACTTTATATGGTGGCGTGCTTGGTATGGAAAATTTTAGCTCCAGTCCGGTTGGTGGCGTGCGGCTGGCATATCATATTACCGAAGATTTTTTCCTCGAGGCCGGGGTCGCGGCTTCGACAATCAACGATGAAGCGTTTCGACAATTCGGCTTGAATTTGTTTCCTGCAGAAGATGAAAGTCTGATTTATTATGATCTGGCGGTTGGCTATAACGTGCTCCCGGGTGAATTCTTTTGGGGCGAGAACTATGCAATTCCAACTCATCTGTACGTTATTGCAGGGGTAGGGAGTATCACTATTGTTGATGAAGATTTTTTTAGTGTTAATTTCGGCGCCGGGGTGCGCATGTTAGTAAGTGAGCGTTTCACCTTGCACCTTGATGTACGTGACCGGATTTTTGAAAATACCCTGTTGGGTAGTGAGGACCTTACCAATAATCTTGAATTAACTGTTGGTGTTGGATTGCAATTTTAGGAAGCTATTATATGAGTCTTATAAGCAAACGCGTTGTAGTACTAATGTGCTTGTTGGCACTGCCGGCCTTGGCGGTTGGTAAATCAAGCATCGTAGGAAAAACTGCTCCGAATTTCAGGGCGCTTGGCCTGGATGGGTTTGGCTACAGTCTCGATCAATTTCAAGGCAAGGTTATTATGTTGAACTTCTGGGCGAGTTGGTGTGGTCCGTGTCGACAAGAAATGCCACCGCTGGAGAATCTTTATCGACAGTACCGTGGTCTCGGGTTTGTGGTTGTGGGGGTTAATGTCGATGAAACTCTAGAGCCAGCAAAGAAAATGATCGCCAAGCTTGCCGTTAGTTATCCAAACCTTTACGACAGTGATAAAAACATTAGTCGGGGTTATAACGTCAGCACGATGCCAATGACGGTGATTATTGATGGCACGGGTAAAGTTCGTTATGTGCATCATGGCTATAAGTCGGGTTATATGGAAAAGTATCAGCGCGAGGTGCGTCAACTTTTAGCGGAGCTGGGTCGATGAAAAATTTAGCAGTATTACTCTCAATATTACTTATGACTGGTTGTAGCAGCATCGAAAAGGTGCTTTCTCCAGAGCCCTGGGTTCCGCCCTATGAGCGCGGTGAGCTAGCTCAGCCAATCATGCAGTTTAGCCGCAACCCGTTGTCGGATAAATTTCGTCAGCATGTTTTAGATACCCGCGAAGGGGCTCGAGGTGCAACCGTGACTAAAGGTGGTGGGTGTGGTTGTAATTAGTCGTTTAATGGTTGTTGTGATGCTGGTAATAGTCGGGCAGGCCGGAGCTGAAACTCTGCCAGAAGACCGGATCCAGGTTATGTACCACAGTTATGATGGTGGCGGGGTTACCGTTGACGGTCCGGCTGTTTTAGTGCGCAAAGAGCTTAAAGATCAATATTCCGTGAACGTGGGCTATTACCGGGACTCTATTAGTGGTGCCTCACCGGATGTAATCGCTACCGCGAGCCCGTACACTGAAAATCGCGATGAGTTATCAATTGGTCTCGACGCGCTCCTGGGTAGCAGCTTGGTGTCGCTTACCTACATTAAAAGCGAAGAAAACGATTACGATGGCAATACCGTGCAGTTCGGAATTTCACAAAGCTTCTTTTCCCAGATGAGCACCTTGAGTCTAGGCTACTCGGTCGGCAATGACACGGTTGAACGAGTGGATAATGATTTTTCCGAAGATCTTAAGCGCTATCAATTTAGTGTCGGTTTAACGCAAGTTTTAACCAGCACCATGTTAATGAATCTAAGTGTCGAGGGTATTACTGACGAAGGATTTTTGAGCAATCCGTATCGCTCTGTTCGTATATTTGGTTCTTTCGCCGGGCCTGAGGTTTACCCCGATACTAGAACGAGCGCGGCGTATGCGATTCGGGTTAAGAAACTATTGTGGGGCGATGATGTCGTAACACTGGGTTACCGTTTCTATGACGACAGTTGGAGTATCACCGCGCATACCGGTGAAGTTGGCTTCACTCGAACCATGTCGGATCGATTGGTGCTCGATCTGGATTACCGTTTTTACGATCAATCCAGCGCGTCATTCTTCAGTAGCGATTTTCAAGGTTTGTTTCGCTTCATGGCCAGCGATAAAGAGCTGAGTTCATATCAGAGTCATACCGTGGGACTTGGTCTCACTTATGAGCTTTTTAACAATTATTTTTATGGTTTTGACCGTGGTGAGCTGGGCTTAACATATGATTTCAGGATCAATGAATATGATAACTACTTCGCACCGAACGCTAGTACTTCGGAGCTGTACGAGTTTGACGCAAATGTTTTCAATATTAACCTCTCGTTGTTTTACTAACGAGATACGGAAATACGGAGATTTCAAAAATGGTTGGCGTTAAAAAACCACTGATAATTTTATTCACACTTTGTTTTTCGGCCGTTGTGTTTGCCGCTGAAGGCGAATCAACGACGACCGACATCGGTGATGAGGATAGTTCTTACACTATATTCGAAGGTGATACCGAGAGCTTGCGAGATGGCGAGTTAACAGCAGAGGGCGAGGCTGCGCTGCGCGAAGCACAAGCTAATGATGCCAATCAAACTACCTCAACCTTGCGTCCCGCAGAAAGTGATATCGGGCAGCCGAGTCAGGTTGATCTTGATAATGCCGACGAGCTATTAGCGGCGCAAGGTCTGGATGCAAATATTCAGTCATTGAAAGAAGAAGTTCTCGTGTTGAATCGTGAGCTCTTTTCGTTAGAAGAGGAATTGCTGTTCCCCTCGAACACCCAGTTTGCGGTATACGTGTCCATTGATGTGGGTGAATTTTTTGATATGGAATCGGTACGGGTTATTCTGGACAATAAGCCGGTTGCAAGCTATCTCTACACCAAGCGTGAGTCAGATGCGTTAATGCGGGGTGGAGTGCATCGTATTTACATGGGCAACCTGACGGCCGGATCGCACGAGTTGGTAGCGTACTATACCGGTCGCGGACCGCGCGGCCGCGATTTCAAGCGTGCCACCAAACGTACCGTTAATAAAGAAATTGGCCCTAAATATGTCGAGCTCAAAATTTCTGATCGCGCTGGAAAAAAGCAATCCGAATTTATAGTTAAAGAGTGGTAGCGATCTAATCGTCGCCCGATTCCCATGAGAACTTTCCAATCCATCGCTTTGCTCGTGTGCTTATTAAGCGTGAGCGCCTGGCAAGTTGTCTCGGCGGAGGCGAGCGAAGGAGATATTATTCGAGATCTCCCGTATGGAGAAGTGTTGTTCGATTTTTACCAGCAAAATTATTTTTTGTCGTTGGTGAATTTGATCAAAGCGCAAAATGACAATAGCGTGCCGCAGCACGCCGGTGAGGCCGAACTACTGCGCGGAGGTTTATACTTATCCTATGGTATGCGCACTCGCGCCGAAAACATTTTCGAACAAGTGCTGGCAACCGAACAAAGTCCGGAAGTGAAGAATCGTGCTTATTATTATCTGGCGCGAATAGCCTACCAACGGGGGTTACTCGATGATGCCTTGCTAAATTTGGCGAAAATTCGTGGCGATCTGCCGCAAACACTACGTGGTCGAGATGCACTCATGGCAGCGATTATAGAGATCAAACAAGAAAAGTATCGTGATGCTTTTACTCGTTTAGATGGCTGGCAAGGTGAAGCGGATATCCGTCACTATGTTGCTTATAACAAGGGCATCGCTGCATTGCGCCTGGGGCAAACTGACACCGGTACTGATTTGCTGGACTTGTTGGGGCGCGAAAACTTTCGCTCCGAGGAAACCGAACTACTGGCGCTTAAGGATCGGGCAAACCTTGCGATCGGGTTACATTTTTTGCGCCAGGATAGTGCGTCAGAGGCAAAACCATTTCTGGATCGGGTGCGACTGTCAGGTCCCTATTCTAGCAAGGCCTTGTTAGCGGCGGGTTGGTCGGATGCCCGTAATGAGTTTTACCAGCCCGCGTTAATTCCCTGGAACGAGTTAGCGGGGCGCAATTTGCTTGATCCGGCGGTGCAAGAATCTTTATTCGCGATACCGTATGCGCTTGCCAATGCTGGCGGTCTAAAGCAAGCTGCAGAAGCTTATCAAGATGCGCTCGATGTTTTCAAACAAGAGAAGGCAAACTTGATAGCGGCTATCGAGGGGCTAGAAGATAGTAACTATCTCGAGGTGTTATTGAGTAGCGCGCAAGATATTGAACTGGGTTGGTTCAGAGAATTGCAGGTCGTGGAAGACGCACCACACCCGTGGTATCTCGATGAGCTACTAGCTTCACACCGCGTCCAAGAATCCTTGAAGAATTATCGAGATCTGTTGTTTCTGGATCTTAACCTTAAAACGTGGGAAGAATCGATGGATTCTTTCACTAATATGGTCGAATTGCGCCGCGAAAAGCACGCCGCCGTGGCGCCGCGTGCACAGGCAGTGCTGCAAGCGGGTGAGCAAAATAATCTCCAGAATAAATTTGCCAAGCTCAGCGAAGTATATTTAAGTGCCGACGAAAAACAAAAACTGCGCTTGCTGGCAACACCAGCAGAGCTCGAGAAGCTACAGCGCATGGATAAATTGCAGACCATGATCGCGGCACATCCTAATGCTAAAGCGCACGACTATCTGCTCCGCCGGGTAGATTTTTTAAAAGGGATTTTGTTTTGGGAAATTTACAATACGCTCGATAATCGCAGCCAACGTTCTGGTAAAGAGCTGGCCGCTTTGGAGGCCGAGTTCGAGCAAAGTCGCGACTTTATAGACAGTATCAATAATTTGTTGCGCGAATTGCCAAATGGTTTTTCCGGTTTTGCTGAAAAAATACAATCCAAGCGCGCGGGTATTGGTGCTACCAGAGTCAAGGTTGATCAGGTTTTGGCGGAACAAAAAGGACAGCTAACACAGCGTATCGTGGCGGAGTTGCAAGGGCATAAAAAGCGCATAGAAGAATTACAAATTCAGGCGGCTTTTGCGCTGGCGCAGATTTATGATAAAGATAGCGAAAAAGAACCGGATGAACAGGAAGAGCAACCACGCAACCGCGGGGTCGCGAGATGACTATTAAGTTAAATCTCAAACAAATCTTTGTGCCGGTGTTACCGTTGGTTTTAATGGGGTGTGCGTTCGAAAAAGGTGACCGGGCGGCAACTTTAAGCGACTTGTATGACCGACCGATTCCGATAATCGATGAGCAGCCAATGGCGAAAAGCCTGGAGTTGGCGGAGCAGTCTTATCGTCAGATGCTTGATCTGGATTCGAGTTCGGAGATGCGGCCCGAAGCATTGCGGCGTTTGGCTGATATTGTCTCCGACGTTGATAACATCATAAATGACAACGACGAAGTTGATCAAGAAGCACTCACAGCGGCGACCGAGCTGTATCAAGAGGCGCTGGATGATTATCCAAAGTACCGTTCTCGTGATCATATTCTCTATCAACTTGCACGAATCCAGGACCAGAATGGCAAGCCCGACGAGTCGTATTTGCTGTTGGATGAATTAATAAGTAAACATCCCGACTCGGAATTTTTTCAAGAAGCGCAGTTTCGTCGTGCCGAATATTTGTTTATTGAAAAAGAATATGAGCAAGCGCAAACCGCCTATGCAGCGGTAATCGCCACAGACGCGGATGAGAAATTTATTGAGCCAGCCATATACAAAAAGGGTTGGTCATTGTTTAAGCAAAATGAATACGAGCTGGCAGTAAACGAGTTTACTACCCTGTTGGATGAACGTGTTGTTGAAGGCGCACGGGATCTTGAAAAACTGTCGCGGGCTGAACGGGAACGTATTGATGATTCTCTGCGCGGAATTAGTTTGAGTTTTGTCTATCAGGAAGGTGTTGATTCGGCGTTGGCGTATTTCGACAAACGTGGTGCCCGTAAATACGAAGATCTTGTTTATACCCATCTGGCTGAATATTACATCGACAAAGAGCGTTTTACCGATGGTGCGGATACCTTTGCTGGATTCTTGTACCGCAATCCTTGGCATGAGAATGCTGCCGATTTTCAAGCGCGACGCATTGCGACTTTGAAAAAAGGCGATTTTCCCAGCCTTGAGTTAGAGGCGCGGAAAGAATTTGTTGCCTTGTTTGATGTCGACTCAGAGTATTGGGAATACTATCCGGTCGCGGACAATCAGCATATTGTCGACGAAGTAAAGATCCACGTGGTCGATTTGGCCAACCATTATCAGTCCTTGGCGCAGGTCGATAATAAAACTGAAAATTATCAGGAAGCCGAAGTTTGGTATAAGCGCTTTCTAACGTCATTTCCGAAAGATGAAAAGGCGCCGGAGATCAATTATTTATTGGCCGAGTCCTACTATCAAAACGGGCGCTTCCGTGATTCTGCGAAAGCCTATGAAGCAGTGGCTTATGACTATGATGCCCATCCAAAATCTGCCGAAGCCGGTTATGCAGCGTTACTTGCCTATCAGCAGGTCATTGATGCTAACGCGGGTGACGATGCGGCTGCCAGCGGTAAAGAATTCACCGCAAGTGCAGTGCAGTTCGAAAAAGCATTTCCCAAGCACCCAAAGGCCAATCAGGTTTTGGTGAGCGTCGCACAAAACCAGTTTGATCAACGTAATTATGATGAAGCGATGGCGCTGGCTGAACGGTTAATCGAAAAACAACCACCAACCGGCGAAGCCGAAAGGGGTGTCGCCTGGACCATTCTAGCCAACTCCAATTTTGAGCAAGATGCATTTGTGGCGGCGGAAAAGGCCTATGTCGAAGCGTTAGCCTTGGTACCGGCTGGTGATGTATTGCGCAACGACTTAACCGAAAACCTCTCAATTGCGGTTTATCGACAAGCAGAGCAAGCCAAAGAAAAAGGTGATACGGCAGGTGCTATTGCAGCATTCTTGCGGGTCAATGAAGTTGCCCCGGGTACCGAGGTAGCGGTAACCGCGCAATATGATGCCGCTGCATTATATATCGCTGATGCCAAATGGCAGCCGGCAATTCCGATTTTAGAGCGGTTCCGAGCGTCCTATCCGAGCCATGAGCTGCAAAAGGAAGTCGATAAAAATTTGGCCACTGCCTACTTGAAAACGAATCAACCAACCAAGGCGGCGGCAGAGTTCCAGCGTCTGGCGGTGTCAGGCGAGTCCGCGGAAATCCGTCGAGAAGCGATTTTGCAGGCATCTGATTTATATGCTGATGGAGGTGATCAAAATCGTTCCATCGCGATGCTGGAACAATTCGTTCAGGATTTTCCGTCGCCAGCGGAGCCGGCCATGGAAGCGGCGGCAAAGTTAGCGACACATTATGAACGGTTGTTTGGTGTGGAAGGTGCCTATACCTGGCACGAAAAAGTTGTGGCGCTTAATCCTGGAAGTGGTGGTAATGATCGAACGCGCTTCTTGGCGGCGAAATCCAGCCTTTCGCTCGTAAAACCATCGGTTGAGGCTTATCAACGGGTACAGCTTGTGACACCATTGAAAGAGACCTTGCGCGAGAAAAAGCAATTAATGGAAGCGGCATTAGATAAATATGCAGAGTTATCGGCCTACGGAATTGCCGAGATTTCAACCGAGGCCGCCTATCAAACCGGTTTTATCTATGATGATTTCGCCGAAGCCATTATGGATTCGGAGCGCCCGGCCGAGCTTGATGCGGACGCCTTGGAAGAATATGAAATCTTGCTTGAAGAGCAGGCGGATCCATTTCTTGAAAAAGCCATCGATGCGCATGAGGTCAATGTTGGTCGCATTAATCAGGATGTCTACGATGAATGGGTTAAGCGCAGCTTGGTTGATCTGCAAGCGCTGCTGCCGGCCCGTTACAATAAACAGGAGCGCATCAATGCTGTTACGCGTATTCATTAGAGCGCTGGCTGTTTTGTTGCTGATCTTGCTGAGCGCATGTGCGGGCGGGCCGGGCTCCGGTGGTTCAAGTGGTAAAGAAAGCTCGGTAAAGATACCTACAGGGCAAAAATCTGCAATGGTTGATGAGGCCGAGTTATCGGCTGCTGACCAAATTGCATTGCAACGTGCAGTGGCAGCCCTTAATGCGGCTGATTTTTCCGGTGCTATCGCTGAATTTAAAGGCTTGTCATTACGAAACCCGAAACTCGCTATGCCTTATATCAATCTTGCCATCGCCTATCGTGGCCAAAACGATACCGATGCGGCCATGCGGTCGGTAATACAGGCATTGAATTTGTCGCCGAATAGTCCCGAAGCACACAATTTACAAGGCGTACTGTGGCGAGATACTGGCGAATTTACTAAAGCTAGAGATAGTTATGCCAAGGCCCTCGGTGCAAATGGAGACTGGCCTGATGCGCAGCTAAATCTTGGCATTTTATGTGACTTGTATTTACAAGATCTGGCTTGTGCAAAAAAGCATTATGAAGCCTATCTGGATTTATCGGATGAGGAAGATCGCAAAGTGAAAGGTTGGCTGATCGAACTGGAGCGCAGGATGAAGAAAAAATGATTTTGAGAACTAAGTTACAGACTTTATTGATTATGGTCTTTTTTCTTTTGCTTGGGTCACCGATAATAGGCGGCGCAGCGGAATCGCCCGCTATTGACGAACCGGGTTCAGAAGAGCCGGCGCAAACCGAGTACTTTGAAGAAGATACTGTGCTCAATATGGATGGCATGGCGGTGACCGGAAATCAAGAGTTACCCAAATCTCTCATGATCGTGCCGTGGCAAGAGCCCGGTTCTGGTGATTTTTTCGCCAGTGATTTCGAGAGTTTGATAGATGTTGACCCAGAAGCTGTTGATCGGCGTGAATTTAAGCGCGAACTTGATTATTACCGGGTACGTGCCGGACAGAAACTTGATGCGAACAGTGAATAACACCCGCAACGCAGAAAAAAAAGTGGAGAAGAAAGGATATGTTTGAAACGATAGCTGGTTTTTTTAAAGATGGTGGTACTTTTATGATACCGATCGCCGTCGTATTGGCACTCGGGTTGGCAATAGCGGGTGAGCGTTGGGTTTATTTAACACGTGCCCGGGTGAGTAATTTGATGCGTTGGAAGAAGCTGCAGCCATTACTTGAAAAAGGTGAGCTCAGGTCAGCACTAAATACTTCGAACGGATCAAATACGGCCATTGACAAGATTTTGACCTACGGCCTTATGCGCGCGTCTACTTCCAAGAATAGTGCCGAAGTCGAAATGGCCATGGAAGAAGGCCTGATGGAAGTCATGCCGCGACTCGAAAAGCGCACGCATTATCTTGCAACATTGGCCAACATTGCCACCTTGCTGGGTTTGCTAGGGACCATTATGGGACTTATTAGAGCGTTTACTGCGGTAGGCGAGGCAAATCCTGCGGATAAAGCGGATTTATTGTCAGCAAGTATCTCGGTGGCCATGAATACCACAGCGTTTGGTTTGATGGCTGGTATTCCTTTGCTGTTATTGCACGCTTATCTAACGACCAAGACCACGACCGTAATAGATAGTCTTGAAATGGCGACCGTAAGAATCATGAATTTGATTACTGGTCACTCTGTCAAAAAAGCGCAGTAAGTTACTATGCTTCGTAAACGCAGGCACTCCCGCTATAAGCAGGATGCAGAACTCAATATAACTGCCTTCATGAACTTAATGGTGGTGCTGGTGCCGTTTCTGTTGCTGATGGCAGTGTTTACGCGCTTGACAGTTATTGAGTTGGCGCTGCCGGGCCCACCGTCCGAGTTGGAAGAACTGCCTGAAGAGCCACCAATTGAACTTGAGCTAGTGCTGCGCGAAAATCGTATAGATATTCAAGATCGTGGTTCGGCATTAATCGGCGAATATGCAGCAATCGGTGGTAAGGATGACTTCAAATCTGTGACTGCCAAGTTGCGCCAGATAAAAGCCCAGTTTCCGGAAGTTAAAACCGCTTCGATACTCGCCGAAGACGATGTGCCATATGACCGCATCGTGCAAGTCATGGAGATCATGCGAAATTACAATACGACAATTGATGGCGAATTAGTGCAACAGGAAATGTTTCCGGACATCGCGCTCGGAAAGGCTAACGTTGAAAACTTGCCTGAAGGTGCGCGTGACGTGGTGCAGCCATACGATCAGGTGAGTCAATGAGGCAATCACGTCGGGCGCGCCGAATGAGCATGCATCATGCGCGGAGCA
>CAZUMV010000004.1:0-41064 GCA_964621435.1 uncultured Thiotrichales bacterium
CTATTTGAATTTGTTTTCCGCTCCGTTGCCGCACAATGGCTCGAATCATTGACCGCCGCAACTGCCGGTAAGGTGGGATACGAAGCAATTGTTGCGGCAATAGATGCGCACTATCAATATTGCGCCGACACCCCCTTCTACTTCTCGGCGTTTTATACGCTATGGTTCGAGTCGATCGGGCCGGAATCAGTGTTGCAAGATTTGGTTAGCAATATTCATCAGCGGCGCGCCCGCGACGTGGCTGCATGGATAGAAGCCGGCATTCAAGAAAGTACTATTGACGCGGGCGTGGACGCCAATGAAGTCGCAAACTTTTTTTGCGCAATGATCGTCGGCATTGTGTACCAATGGCTACTCAACCCGAACGATCTAAATGCTATTGAAGCACTATATAACGACCTTAAAAAAACCATGCACACAAAACTAGTTACGCCTAAGTAAACGGGCCCGATTCCTGGATAATTCTAATGAGCAAAACATCACCAATCCCCGATTCTAACGAACAACGTATTCCACTGCGCTTCGTGACAGCCTCAAGCTTATTTGACGGTCACGATGCATCGATTAATATTATGCGGCGGATTTTACAATCCTCAGGCGCAGAAGTTATTCACTTGGCCCATAACCGTTCGGTTGCCGAAGTAGTACAGGCGGCTTTACAGGAAGATGTTCAAGGCATCGCCATCAGCTCTTATCAAGGCGGGCATGTCGAGTATTTCAAGTATATGGTTGACTGTTTGCGCGAAGCAGGTGCAGATCACATCCGGGTCTTTGGCGGCGGCGGCGGCGTTATTGTCAAGTCTGAAATTGATGATCTGGAAGCACACGGTGTCGAGCGTATTTATTCTCCACATGCCGGACAATCACTTGGTCTGCAAGGAATGATCGACGACATGCTCGAGCGTTCCAGCGGACAAACGCCTGGCAATGTTATTGAAAGTTTCAAAGATGCCGGGCGCATTCGCTTGGCGCGGCAGATTACCGCCATTGAACGCGGTGAAGTGAGTGATGCGGAACTCCAAAAATTACGTCAGGCCGCCGACAAAGTCAGTGCAAATGTACCCGTTCTTGGTATTACAGGAACTGGTGGCGCCGGCAAATCCTCACTAACCGACGAACTGATAAGGCGATTCAGGCTCGACAGCAATGACGACATAAAAATTGCCATTCTCGCAATCGATCCAACCCGCCGAAAAACAGGTGGTGCATTACTTGGCGACCGGATTCGTATGAACGCAATCTATAACGACAACATTTATATGCGCTCGATTGGTACCCGCTCATCTGTGGGCGAGGTACCCGATTATCTCAACGACATTATTTGCGCGACACGCTTGGGCGATTTTGATCTGGTTATTGTAGAAACACCAGGTATCGGGCAAGGCGACGCCGGAATCGTCTCCTATGTCGATGTGCCCATGTACGTCATGACGCCAGAATTTGGCGCCCAAACACAACTCGAGAAAATCGACATGCTCGATTATGCCGAAGTTGTCGTGATTAATAAATTTGACCGTGCTGGCGCAGATGACGCCTATCGCGATGTCTGCAAACAAATGCAACGTAACACCGAAGCGTGGACAGAAGACCCTGAAAGCATGCCGGTTTTTGGGACGATTGCCTCACGCTTCAATGACGATGGCGTCACTGCCGCGTACCAAACATTACTCGTCAAACTTCGAGCGAAAGGTTTACGAAATTATGATAGCGCGCTACCTGCACTTAGTATAAGAAAGTCATCCGACCAGACCATCATTGTACCAACCAAAAGACGGAGATATCTTGCCGAAATTGCAGATACTATTCGCGGCTACCATGAAAGAGTTATCAAGCAATCCGGACTAGCCAGAGAGCTACAACAACTTGTGGCAACCACTAAAATGCTAAGCGCTAGCGGCAAGAACGAACCCAACGATATTCAAACCTTGATTGAAGATCGCGATAATCATCTGGAGAACAATACTCGCCTGCAACTGGAACAGTGGCCCGAAACCAAAAGTTCTTATCAGGGAGAGCAACAAGAAATCACGCTTGCGAATGGAAAAACCATTAGCAATGCACTCACTCGAAAAAGTTTGTCAGGGAGTCTTATTCCGAGAGTTGCACTACCCGACTATCAGGATGATGGTGAAGTTTTAAAGTTTCTAATGAAAGAAAACCTACCAGGCTTTTTCCCCTTCACCGCCGGTGTTTTTCCGTTCAAACGCGAAGGTGAAGATCCGGCGCGGATGTTTGCCGGCGAAGGCGATCCCTTCAGAACCAATCGACGCTTTAAAGCACTATCCGAACATAGTGATGCAAAACGATTGTCCACCGCATTTGACTCGGTAACGCTGTATGGCGCCGACCCCGATTTGAGACCGGACATTTACGGAAAAATCGGAAACTCCGGGGTGTCTATTGCAACGCTGGATGATATGAAAGCGCTGTTTGACGGCTTTGACTTATGCAACCCGTCAACATCTGTTTCCATGACCATTAACGGTCCTGCTCCGACAATTTTAGCTATGTTTTTTAATACTGCGATTGACCAACAAGTCGACAAATTTAATGCCGATAACGGGCGCGCACCAAATGAAAAAGAAATGTCGCAACTAAAAGCCGCTACACTTAAAGCCGTCCGCGGCACTGTGCAAGCCGACATCCTCAAGGAAGATCAAGGTCAAAACACCTGTATTTTTTCCACCGAATTCAGTTTGCGCATGATGGGCGATATTCAGCAGTACTTTATCAACAATGAAGTCCGAAACTTTTATTCCGTTTCTATTTCCGGATATCACATTGCGGAAGCCGGGGCTAACCCGGTGTCACAACTTGCATTTACGCTCGCCAATGGTTTTACTTTCGTCGAAACTTATTTGGCCAGAGGCATGAACATTGATGACTTCGCACCAAATCTGTCGTTCTTTTTTTCCAATGGCATGGATCCTGAGTACACTGTACTTGGACGAGTCGCCAGACGTATTTGGGCAGTTACGATGCGCGAGAAATATGGCGCTAACGAAAAAAGTCAAAAACTTAAATATCATATACAAACTTCCGGACGCTCACTGCATGCCCAGGAAATGAACTTCAACGATATCCGCACCACCTTACAGGCACTGATTGCAATTTATGATAACTGCAATAGCCTGCACACCAACGCCTATGATGAAGCGATAACGACTCCCACTGAAGAATCTGTGCGACGTGCGATGGCGATTCAGCTAATTATCAATAAGGAATGGGGTCTGGCCAAAAATGAAAATCCGAATCAGGGCGCTTATATCATCGATCAACTAACTGATCTGGTCGAGGAAGCTGTGATGCTGGAGTTCGAGCGTATATCTGACCGTGGCGGCGTTCTGGGCGCTATGGAAACAGGTTATCAACGCAGCGTGATTCAGGAAGAATCTCTCTACTACGAACATAAAAAACATGACGGCAGTTTACCAATCGTCGGGGTCAATACTTTTTTGGGCGAAGATAATCAGGTCCAGGCTGAAATTGAACTAGCACGCTCTACAGAATCAGAAAAGCAGAATCAGCTAGATCGATTAAAGTCTTTCCATGACGAACATAGCGACAATTCGAAAGCTACTTTAGCGGCACTAAAGGACACCATTATTCGCAACGAAAATGGCTTTGAAGCCTTGATGGATGCAGTACGGCATTGCTCTCTTGGCGAGATTACCGACTTATTCTTCGAAGTTGGCGGCCAATACCGGCGTAGTATGTAAGCCATCTGATTCTACGTGATGACTCCAATGAAAGAATCGCCTTGTGTGAACGTTTGCGAACTAAACCAGGATAATATCTGTACTGGCTGCTTTCGGACCATCACGGAGATAAGCCAATGGAGCCAAATGTCGAACCAACGAAGACAAGAAATATTGGAGAAATGCCAACAACGGCAAAGCGCAATAATTTCGGAAAGATAAGTCCGAAATGTTAAGTTCCCGGCCGTTTATTATCCATCTAGGTTAAAAATTGTTACACCAAATGACCTATTAAACTGCGATGTGTAAGCTCTTAATTGTTGAATTAATCTTATGTGCGCGACATGCGAAACCCGACTCGGGTAATGATAGTAGATGATGATCAGGATTTCGTAAACATTCTCCGTCGCGACTTGCTAGACGACTCAGGCAGTTCCTACGAAATCGATTCCGTTTCAACCCTGCAAGATGGTATTTCCGAGATCCGGAAAGGTCAACACGACATATACCTGCTTGATTACGAACTCGAAAACGGTGATACCGGCGATACGCTGGTTGCAGAAGCTAACGACCTTATGCGCACAACTGTCATGATTTCCGGCTATCAGGACGAGACCTTGGGCGATCGAATGATTAATGCCGGCGCCAATGATTTTTTATCCAAAGAACATATTAACGGCGCACTTCTGGATCGGGTAATTAGAAACGCATTGGGGCGACGGCAAAGATTGCAGGAACTGCTCGAACAACAAAAAGAAATAACCAGAAAATTGAGTTTTGACCCGCTTACCGGGCTGCTTGGCCGAATTAGATTACAAGAACACGTCGAGCATCATTTAGCTTCTGGCAACCCCGATGGCGCCTTGTTATACATTGATCTGGACGGGTTTAAACCTATTAATGATCTGTATCAACATGCCGCAGGTGACTACGTATTACAGCAAGTTGCGTCGCGCCTGATTGAGTGCCTGAAACCCAATGACATTGTCGGCAGGATTGGTGGCGACGAGTTTATAATATTCTTGGGGTTCGACCCGGGGGTAAATCACCCTGCTAGAATTGCTGCCACCATCAGTCGCAAGGTTCTCACCTCGATTGCCAATCCGTACCTGTTACCTGACACATCTGATCATCAAAATGTCGTCGTTTCGCTGAGTGCAAGTATCGGCATTGCGCTGGTTCCATCTGACGGTAGTCGTTACGAAGATCTGGTCTCTTGCGCAGATAAAGCGATGTATCGCGCCAAAACTCAAGGTAAGAACGACTTTTGTTTTTATCAAAATATTGAACTGGAAGTTGACTACGCGGAGTAACACTCTGCAAATCCAACGGTGTTAAACACTATTTTTTGAGCTTCTGATTTTACTTTCGATCTCATAGATTGCCTGTAAACAATCGGCACCAAGCTGCTGACTCCGCGCTATCGACCAACCCTGCTCTTCATCCGGTTTATTGGCGTTGTCCTTGAAAGGCATTTCCAAAGTCATTGCCAGACAATTAAAAGTCTCGGCCAGAAAGTTGCTGCACAAACCCATGTTGGCCGTACCGGGTAAATTCACAGGGTAACCGTATTTGGTTTGAAAGTGTCGATTGGTCATTGTTAGAGCACTTTTATAGGCATCCAATAACGCAGCGCTATTTTTTGAAAAACCTGGCACCCCTTCGGTACCCGCAATAAATACGTACGGCAAGGCCTCGTCGCCATGAACATCCATGGCAAAGTCGACGCCAGTCTTCCGCATTTCATCCAACACATGAAAAACTTCCGGACTGTTTTCGACAGTGCTTTTATCCCATTCCCGATTTAAATTTACGCCCGCGGCATTGGTACGCAAATGCCCCCGTTTACTACCATCAGGGTTCATATTAGGTACTATCTTGAATACGCCGCGCTTAAGCAGCGATTGCGCGACCTCGTCACCCGGATCAAGCAAGCGCGCAATAAACCCCTCCATCCACCATTCGGCCATGGTTTCACCAGGGTGTTGACGGGCAGTCAACCAGTACGTGAGTTTTCCCGCCGCTGGCACTCCAATGGTGAGTAAATCGATACTTTGTCCATCTAATGTAGAACCTAGCGTCGATACCTTCGCGCTTGAAGCTGCCTTTGCTCTCGCCACCAGCTCCCGATGCCTTGCCATGGAGTATGGTGGAAAGTAGGCGTAGTAAGTCAGATCTTCTTTGGGGCTGTGCTTAATAACCAGAACGCCATCAACGTAATCTGTATCGACTCGAAACCAGTTTTCGTTATCATAGGAGACGCAGGCACGGTAACCCTCCCAGCCTTGCACGTAGGCGCATTCCTGCGCGTTGTTGATATACATGCAGCGCGACTGCTGGGCCAGGTCCTTGACCTCAAAGTAAAACCATTGCATAAATGCGGAGTTATTGTCCGTGGCAATACGCAACTGGATATCGTCAGCGCTCGCGGCGCTATCACAAATAATATTGCCGCCATCAAAATCTGACTTGATAACTATGGAATCACCCAACTCTCACCTCTTTCTTGAAAAATACCCGTGATGTAATAGCTAGCGCCATTCATCGTTACCAAAAACTTGCTCGCCATTAACAAAGGTTGCTAGCACTGCAATATTCCGGATCTGGCTACTTTCCACACGCCGTGGATCATTATCCAGAATAATAAAATCTGCTTGCTTGCCGGGTAACAGCGTCCCGGTATTCTGTTCATCAAATACCGCATACGCATTACTTGATGTATATGCCGTCAAGGCCTCTGTTACGCTTATTTTCTCCAAGGGCTGCCAGCCATCCGGGTTTTCATCATCAATAGTACGCCGGGTGACCGCTGCGAAGACGCCAGCCAAGGGTGATAATGGTGCTACCGGCCAATCGGACCCGAAGGTCAAAATCCCCCCGACGTCGAGAATAGTTCGAAACGCATAGGTGGTTTTTATACGTTCTGCACCGATTCTCTTTTCCGCCCACCGTCCATCGTCAATAGCGTGGTACGGTTGCATCGAAGCAATTACGCCGCTTTCGGCTGCTGTATTTATAGCGGTCCGCGAAGGATGCTGAAAATGCTCGATTCTAAAACGGTGATCCTTGATCTTGTCGCCAGCGATCGTTTTAAAACCGGATAGAGTCGAGTCAATTGCCTTATCGCCAATGGCGTGTATCGCGAGTTTTAATTTCAAACCTTCCGCAGTGGCCATCAATTGGGTGAATTCTTCCGGGTCCTGCAAGGGAAATCCTCGATTGTCCGGTTTATCGGTAAACGGTTCATAGAACCATGCAGTTGATGAGCCCAAAGAACCGTCAACTAAACCTTTAACCCCACCCCAGCGAAGTTTGTCTGTAAAGCTCTCGTTCTTTAGTTTATTCGCTGCGGTATGTAGATCTTCTATTGGCGTGTAAACCATAGCTCGAATTTTCAGCACGCCAGCGCGTTGCGCCAATTGAAAAATTTCCAACATGTTGGTTTCAGATGGATACGCGGTCATCGCATGTATCTGGGTCAAACCAACCGAGAACGCATGTTGCTGCGCCAATGCAAACGCCTCGAGATTTTCTTCATCGGAAGGTTCCGGAACGACCCTTAACACCAACTCCATCGCGTTGTCTTTCAAGATACCGGTCGGCTGGCCGTTTTCATCTTTAACAATTTCGCCTCCCGCGGGTGACGGTGTATTTTCATCTATACCCGCCAACTGTAAGGCCAATGAATTTGCCAATGCCATGTGACCGTCAAGCCTGGCTACAAACGTCGGGTTTTTTGAAGTGGACACATCTATCCAGTCTTTTCGAGGTAGCTCACCACCCCACCACTCATGGTCCCAGTTACCAGTTAAAATCCACCGACCAGGTTTTGCTTTACTCGCAAAAGCCGCGATCCGTTTTTTAAATTCGTCTTGAGTGGTAGCATCACGTAACTCTACGCTGGCGAGTGACATACCACCTTCGATAAAATGGACGTGATTATCAATAAACCCGGGCATCACGAATCGGCCACCCAAATCTATTGTTTTCGCCGCGACCACATCCACTGGATCAACCAGGCGGCCACCTCTAACCGCGATAGACGAAAGATCGGCCGCATTATCACGACCGGTCCAGATAACACCATTTACATAAAGCGTATCTACTTGTCTTATTCTATCAATCTCTGCAGTAGCGGGCTGTGCTAGCTCATCGGCTACACATGCAGTTAAAAGCACACCAAGAACCGCGATTACAAACGGTTTCATATAACATCTCCTGAATTAAGTACCATCGGGATTCAACGTCGTGGCGCGTTTTTTCTCGTGATACGCAGACACATCACCATATTTCTGTTCCCACTTATACAAGGCCTGATCGTAATAATCATAAATACATGGCACACAACCGCTGCCGCAACATGAGTCAGGCTCAGGCGGTACGGGTGGTGGCGGTATTTTATCGAAGTCATGCATAAATACAGTATAACGCAGAACCTAAAAAACCCCGCAACCATCTAAGGTATACGGGGCTTTCTTAAATTACCGGTTAACGCTGCTTGGAAAGAGCGTCGAGTCGTCGTTTTTTATCGGCCCGCTCTCGTGCTTTACGATATTCCCGCTCATGTTTTTCTTTCCGATTAGGTATACGCGGTTCGGCATATATTTCAGGCTGCCTGCCCCAGTCTTTACCGACCCACACTTTCCTGGCTGCGGGATTCACATTTCCTGAAACACCGTTTGCTATATGGCGTAGATCTTGCGAGAAGAAGGTCCGGATATTACCCCAATCATCATAGTCTTTCAGGATCTCGAGGACTTCATCGCTATTAAGATCAAAATCGGTCAATACATCGTCAGTATCTCCGTCGCAATTAAAGTCTACGCTTGAACCACCGGTACGACCATAGCCGAGCGCTTCACTCACACCAGTCGCCTCGTCTAAATCGACCGAACTACCATCAGAGAATCCAAGTCCAAACTGGGTCCAATCATCAAATGGTCCATTGACCAGCGTATTGGTACCAAGACCAATTTTACAATCAAAATTACCTGTAGTGCCGGAGTTATAACCCAGATAGTAACGATCACCATCATTGGTACCGAGCACAGGTAGACCGTTGGTTGCATACATGTAATTCATAGTACTGTGGTAATTTGGCTTGTGGTTGGTCCCCTCAAAACCGCCATGGCTCAATCCAAGCGCATGCCCAAACTCATGCATGAGCGTACCGGATTGAAAATTTATTAGCTGGTTCGTTTTCAAGTCATCATCACGATTCAGGTTCCAATTCCCGAGCGCAATAAAACTATCATTTCCGTTAACCTCGCTTACACCCGATGCTCCCTGCGCATGCGAATAAGCAAACACAATGTAGTAGAAGATCGGACGTCGCTTCAACTCCATATGCTCTGCTTTATATACAAAGATATCCGCGATGTCGGGATCCAGATGCGAATTATCCGGATAAGCAAAAAATCTAAACATGATTTCTTCTGCGAATGGGACAAAATCACCACCACCTAAATCGTAATCAAGCGGGTCTATTCCAGGGTTTTGGTCAAAGTAATCACCCACATCGAAATGTACATGAAAACCGTGAGCCAGGAATTCCGCGGTGATTTTATCCAACACTTCGCGCTGCGGCAGCATACCTTCGATATTGGTATCGGTCGTACCAGCCGGATCCATATAATCAATTTCCACGAATAGATCTATTTGATTAACACGCGCACCCATCGCGTATAAATCCATCCCTGCAAACGTTGAACCTGGCATTTCAGAACAATCAGGGATGCCATCAGAATCGGCGTCAGTAATACAGGTAATGTCATTCGGGCCACCTATGGAAGAATATTCTTTCAGGCTCCAATCGCTAGCACTATCGGTGTCGGTATGCGCAGTATCACGCGCAATCGACTGATGATAGTCAAAGTTGTTTGTTAGGGCTGGAGCGGCACCACCGTTCCATGCACTTGCGGTGGTCGGCGCAGTATTGTTGCTACCGAATCTTACGAAATCAACCGTCTCTGTTCCTTCTAGCAATTCGAGATAACCGCTAGAATTCCAACCAAAGTTCTGCTCATCAAGGATCACAACGTTCGGACTACCTTCGTAAGAAATGGTAAAGGCCAAACTATCAAACAGATCTTGGGTCATTATCACCAAATACGCGCCAGGCGGCACCAACTTAGTCGGCAGCGCTTCGCCCGTGGTCAGGTTACCGGATTTAATAGCATATTGACCGAGATCCACCGCGACGGTTGACGGATTATAAATCTCGAACCAAAATCCGTTACCGTAGCCACCCTCACTTATTTCAGAGAGCATCAGACTTGCCGATACCGGAGCCGAAATCGTTACCGGGACAATATTGCTGCTCGTACCACCAATACTGGCAGTGACATCAGTCTCGCCGACACTATCACCGGTCAAAACCCCTGCAGCAGATATCGTGGCTATCGCATTGTCTATAGACATCCATGTAACGCTGTTTGAAACATCGACGGTACTGGCATCCGAATAAGTAGCAATCGCGATCAGTTGTTGCGCCGCGCCGGCAGTTATAGATACGCTGGCGGGCGATACGCTAATGCTTTGCAGGGTAACGGCAACAGGGTTTACCGTGACGACCGCGCTATCGTTTAAGGCGCCGCTTGCCGCGGTAACCGTGACTGTGCCATCACTACTTGTGGTGAGCAAACCATTGCTATCAACGCTGGCAATCCCGGCATCAACACTCCAGGCCACTGAATTAGTGATATTTGCCGTACTATTGTCGGAGTACGTACCGGTCGCTGCAAATTGCAGCGATTCACCGACTTCAACGGAACCAGACCCAGGGGTCACTGCAATACTTTGCAAGATTACCTGTGCCGCAGTTACGGTAAGCGAGGTACTTCCGGTTATACCATTGAGAGTCGCACTAACCGTCCCCGCGCCGGTATTGCTGGGCGTAATTAGACCATTTGGACCAAAGTTCGCGGTAATGCCGCCTGTTACGGTCCAGGTGTCGACACTAAGTTCAACTGTACTGCCATCCAGGATAGCTGTGCTGCCATCAGAGTAAGTACCCGTAGCGACAAATTGCACCGAATTATCTACTTCAATTGTGCTGTTCTCAGGAGTAATTGTAATACTCTGCAAGGTTACCGGAAGCGCTTCTATTGTTACCAAAACGCTATCGCCAAGCGTGCCATTGGTCGCCGTGACACTGACATCACCGGCACTAATTGCAGTAAGCAATCCATTCGGGTCAATGGTGGCGACGCCAGACTCAGTCGAAGATGCGGTAGACGGAGCGCTAGCATCGCCAGTACTAATTACCCAGAGCCCGTTTTGGCACGCAGCTGGAACATGGTCCAAAACACTTTCAAAGTAAGTAGTTGTGGTACAAACCTGACCTTCAGCGCTACAGCTATTGAGACCGTATTCCAATTCACCGTTATAGATATAGCCGTCTAGAAACACGGTGTTGGGACAAAGCTCGGGTTCGCTGCTGTTTTGTCCGGGATTATCACTGACATTCCAGGTTACCGTGCTACTTAAGTTTTGAGTACTACCGTCCGAGTAATTACCCGTCGCGATAAATTGTTGACTACCACCTTCTGGAACCGTACTACCAGTTGGCGTTACCACGATACTATCCAGAGTAACCGGCGCGGCATTAACCGTTACACTGATCGCACTACTCACGGTGCCATCAGTTGCAGTAACTGTAACGACCCCGGCACCGAGCAACGTGAGCACGCCATTGCTACTCACACTGGCAACAGCCGAATCGCTAACGCTCCAGGCTACGGAGTTAGTCACATTATCGGTACTATTGTCGGAATAATTTGCTATCGCTGTCAGTTGCACGGCTTCGCCAACTTCGGCGCTGCTAGTAGAAGCGCTCACATTAATACTCTGCAGGTCAACCACAGGAGCAGCGTTAATTTCGACGGTCACGCTGTCGCTAAAGGACCCACTAACTGCATTGATGGCCACAACACCGGTACTGATCGCTGTAACCAACCCGGTACTACTGACAGTAGCAATACTCGAATCGCTAACGCTCCAAATCGCGAGGCTGTTTATATTTGCGGTACTATTATCAGACCAGGTACCGGTCGCACTTAACTGAACCGTTTCTCCAACTATCACGCTACTCGTTGCTGGCGTCACCGACATGCTAACCATGGATACCGCTGGCGGATTGCTGGTCACGGCGTTTATCGTAACCGTTGCATTATTACTAATAGCACCATCTGTCGCAGTAACAGTTACGACACCCGCACTCAAAGCTGTTAACAAACCACTAGCATTAATACTTGCGATAGTCGGATCACTCACACTCCAGTTTGCCGAGCTATTTAGATTTTGGGTGCTATTATCCGAATAGTTACCAGTGGCTATAAATTGAATCGTTGCACCCTCATCGACCACACTTGAAGTTGGTGTTAGCACAATGCTATCGAGCGTCACCTGAACAGGTATAGCGCCGACAGTAACAGTAATGCTTTGACTTACTGAACCGCTCGTAGCGGTAACAGTAACCACACCATTACTAAGCGCCGTAAGTACACCGGTGCTACTAACTGATGCAATGGCAGGATCACTAACACTCCAGACAACAGAATTATTGATGTTTGTTGTGCCGCTAGAGCCGAAGTCACCGAATGCATCGAGCTGCATTGAGCTCCCTGCCTGCATGGTGTTATTTGTAGTCGGCGCGGTAACAGAAATACTTTGCGGTGAAATGGCATTGGTATTGACGGTAACCACTGCGCTATCGGAATACTGGCCATCAGATGCCGTCACAGTGACAGTTCCGGCAGCTAAGCCTTGTAATAATCCGTCGTCGCTTATGCTAGCGACCGCCGGGTTATCAACAGACCAGTCCACGCTGGCGCTAAGATTTTCACTGGTATTGTCTGTAAAAATACCTGTTGCCACCATCTGCACCGAAGCATTGATATCAATAATACTTGTGCCTGGAGTTACATTGATATAGTCCAACGTTGCAGTTGCACTAGCAGTATCGTTTGCAAGTTCGCTTTCGGCGCCTTCGTCAACTTCTACCCCGCCACAACTTACTAGAATTAATAAACCTAGCAAGCACAATCCGTTCCTAAAATATTTTGCCATTAGCCCAATCACGAATAGTTATAATCTCGGCCGCACTTTCACAGGTACGGTTCGATTTGCGAAGTACTCTCTGACAAATGGCTGCTAGCTTGGGATTAAAACTAATGGTTTCGGATGGAGCGTGAGATTCATCACAGGTATTATCCACGCTTTGGCAAGGTACGAAAAAGACCTTTGGTCATCTAAAATATACCGCAAGGAACTCACTAATTAGAAACCAGAAATGACAGATTAGATCTTTTCGGGAAACCAACAAGCGACTTGATGCAGGCCATCTTGCGCTTCTAAAATTGGAGTTTGATCGGCACACTTTTCTTGTGCCAAGGTACAGCGAGTTCTAAAGGCACAACCACTAGGAGGATCAAGCGGAGACGGCAAGTCACCTTGCAGGATATTGGCATTTTTGCCACGTTCAACGGCAGGATCGGGTATAGGAATCGCGTCTATTAACGCTTTAGTATAGGGATGCTGCGGTCTGGCATAAATATCATCCTTACTCGCCATTTCCACAACCTTACCTAAATACATCACCATGACGGTATGACTAATATGTTTCACGACACTTAAATCATGTGCGATAAAAATCATAGTCAAACCCATCTCCTCTTGCAGCTCCATCAACAAGTTTATGATTTGTGCCTGTATTGACACATCCAGTGCACTGACCGGCTCATCACAAATCAAGAGTTGTGGCTTGACGATAAGCGCACGTGCAATGCCAATGCGCTGGCACTGCCCACCCGAGAACTCATGCGGGTAGCGATTAATCAAATTAGGTAACAAGCCGACCCGCCCCATGATTCCCTGAACTTGTTTTTTTCTTGTTACAGCATCCATATCTGGCTCGAACACCCGCAACGGTTCTGCAATGATCTCACCAACGGTCATTCTTGGATTCAATGATGCCAAGGGATCCTGAAAAATCACCTGCATGATCCTGCGCTTTTCACGCATGCTATCGGTATCCAGAGTCGTTAACTCTTGACCATTCAATTTAATACTACCAGCCGTGACCTTTTCCAGCCCGAGGATACCTCGCGCCAGGGTCGATTTTCCACAACCGGATTCCCCAACCACACCAAGGGTCTGGCCTTTTTCCAGAGTAAAACTAATGCCATCCACGGCGCGCAAGGTCTGCTTTTTAGGGAAGAAGAAGCCCTCTCCAGGAATTTGAAAATGAACTTTCTGATCCGTTACTTGCAGTAAAGGTGTGGTCATCAGAACTGCTCCAAATGACAAGCTTTCTTTCGATCCGCGCCGATGTCCCGTAGCAAGGGTAATTCACTCTCACAAGTATCTATCTTATGCTCACATCTTTTAGCGAACGCACACCCCTTTGGTAGGTGGAGTAGATTTGGCGGATTACCGGGAATCGCGTACAGGTCTTCTGATCCGGTGGCGTTCAGACGTGGCACCGACTTTAACAAGCCTTTGGTATATGGGTGCTGTGGGTTTTCAAAGATGACATCAACCGGTGCATATTCAACCATTCTACTGGCGTACATAACCATGACATTATCACTAATGCCAGCGATCACTCCTAAATCATGGGTGATCATAACAATACTCATACCCAGATCATCTTGCAGCTCATTGAGCACCGCTATGATTTGCGCCTGTACCGTAACATCAAGCGCAGTGGTCGGCTCGTCTGCAATAAGCAAATCCGGCTTGCATAATAACGCCATCGCGATCATTACACGTTGTCGCATACCTCCAGAAAATTCATGCGGATATCGCTCGATTCGACTTTTTGCATCGGGGATCTTAACCGCGTCTAGCATATCTATGGATCTGGCTAGCGCGGTTTCATAATCGAGACCTTTATGCAGCATCAGCACTTCGGTCATTTGCTTTGAAATTGTAAGATAGCCATTTAAACAGGTCATCGGGTCCTGAAAGATCATGGCGATGCGATCACCGCGAATTTCATTAAGCTGCTTTGGCGCCAGCCCGAGCAATTGCTGATCCGCGAAGCTTACTTTCCCGGTAGCACTGCCATTACCCGCTAACAAACCCAACATACTCAAAACCAATTGGCTTTTACCTGATCCTGACTCGCCAACAATTCCAAGGGTTTCACCCTTTTCTAATGTAAAGGAGACATCACTCACCGCATTCACGATACCGTCTCTTACCGTAAACTCGACATTGAGATTCTCGACATTCAATAGTGCCATCGGCTAACGGTCCTTAGGGTCCAAGGCATCGCGCAAACCGTCGCCTATAAAGTTAAAACAAAATAGCGTGGTGGCCAGAAATACGCCCGGGAATAATAACATCCACGGTGCACTTTCAAGATTTTGCGCACCGAGGTTCACCAAGGCTCCCCAACTGGTATTAGGCTCCTGAACACCGAGCCCAAGAAAGCTCAAAAATGATTCGACTAAAATTACTTGTGGAATGGTTAAGGTGATATACACCACGACAATCCCTAACAAGTTTGGCACTATATGCCGAAAAATAATCCGCCCCGTACCCACACCATTGGCAACGGCTGCTTCGACAAATTCCTTGCGCTTCAAACTTAAAGTCTGACCGCGCACAATCCGGGCCATATCCAGCCAATTGATCGCACCGATCGCGATAAAAATTAGAAATATATTGCGACCGAAAAAAACCATCAACAAAATAACGAAAAACATAAATGGCATGGCGTATAAAATATCTACAATACGCATCATGATTGCGTCAGTACGACCACCTACGTAACCCGCAATAGCACCGTAGGAAATACCAATCACCAAGCTCACAGCGGTAGCTAAAATGCCAACCATCAATGACATTCGTCCCCCGTACAGCGTGCGTACGAACAGATCCCGGCCATTGGAGTCAGTACCAAAAATATGTCCATTTGATAAATTTGGCGCACTTGAGATCAAATCCCAATCAACTGCATCAAAAGCATAAGGGCTAAGTAAGGGAGCGAATAACACCATTAACATCAGCACCAGCAAAATTACGATACTGGTCATGGCAGCTTTGTTCTTTAGTAAACGGTATAGAGCGTCATCCCACAGACTTCGTCCCTTTATTTCCTGCGCCCCTAGAGCCTCGAGCGCATTGGCTACTTCACTAGTCATACTAATACCTTATTTTGGGATCGAGCATGGCGTAAACCAGATCTACAATAAAGTTAAATAAAATAATGAGCGCACCGTAAAATACGACCACCCCCATGACCAAAGTGTAATCGCGATTTAAGGCACCTTGAACAAAATATCTGCCGAGACCCGGTATACCAAAGATTTGTTCAACCACAACCGAACCAGTAATGATTGCTGCAGTCGCTGGACCAAGATATGAAATCACTGGCAACAACGCTGGCCGCAGTGCATGGCGCAAGATGACCAAACGTTCGGGCAAACCTTTAGCACGTGCAGTACGAATGGGATTGCTACGTAATACCTCGATCATACTCGCGCGGGTAAGGCGGGATATATAAGCAATCTGTGGTAATGCCAAACTTACGATCGGCAATATGGTGTTCTTGAATGCGCCGCTATTCCAACCACCAGCTGGTAGCCATTTAAGGAAAATGGCAAACACTAAAATAAGAATAGGTGCCATAACAAAATTTGGCACCGATATTCCGGTCATCGCTGCCGTCATGACACTATAATCAGTGAACGTGTTTTGGCGCAGCGCGGCAATGGTACCAAGCGCAGCACCAATAAAAAACGCCAAAAATATGGCGCTTAAGCCGAGCCGCAATGACACCGGAAAGCCGGTCGCGATTAACTCATTAACCGAATAATCTTTGTATTGAAACGACGGCCCAAAGTCTCCTTGTGCAAGCTCGAATAAATACCGGCCGTATTGTTTGAGCAAAGGTTCATCAAGATGATATTTTTTATCCAGATTAGCTTGTACTTCGGGCGGTAGGGTTTTCTCGGTATCGAATGGACCACCAGGGGCAACACGCATCATGAAAAACGCCAAGGTCATGAGGACGAACAATGTGGGTAACGCCGCCAACAGGCGCTTAAGAGAATAACGCAACATTAAAAAAGCCTGTCTGTTTAGTGCTTAATAATGTAAAGATTTTTGCTCAATATGTGATCCAAAATATTTGGCACATAACCGCCAACGTATGGCTTAACCATACGAGGTTGAACATAAGAATAAATCGGCATAACTGCATAGTCGGAGAGAAATATAGCTTCAGCCCGTTGCATGTAGTCACGACGTTTTGCCGGATCTCCTTCTGAGGCAATTTGCGCCAGTAACTTGTCATATTCAGGATTGCTGTAGCCAGGATCATTGATACCATGCTCGCTGTGCATCAACTCCAGAAAACTGAATGGATCGTTATAATCACCGATCCAACCGGCACGGAAAACTTGCGTAACCTGCTTTTGTTTACGATTTTCGAGAAAGACTTTCCATTCTTCATTCACCAGGTTCGCTTCCACCCCGAGCACTTGTTTCCACATCGCGGCAATCGCGATCGCGACTTTTTTATGGTTTTCATGCGTGTTGTATCTAATCTCTATGCTTAAAGGATTATCGGCATCATAACCCGCTTGCTGATAGAGTTGCTTTGCCAAAGCTTCTCGCTCATCTTTTGACATAGTCGCCTCGGGTGGGACTGCATTGGTATAATTATTCACCCCCACCGGCACCCAGGAATAAAATGGAATTTGTCCGGCGCCAGTTACTTTACTGGTCAAAATCTCTCGATCTATAGCCATGGACAAAGCTTGGCGTAATGGCAAATTGTCCTTAAACGGCGGCTTGGTTAAATTGAATCCATAATAATAAATGCCTAAGTAAGGAGCGACCACAAATTCATCGTTTAGGTTTTCCCGAATCCATTTGAATGACTCGAAAGGGATATCATTGGTCATGTCCACTTCTCCGGCACGATAACGCTTGAGCGCAGTCGATTGGTCTTCAATCGGTAAAAAGCTCACTTTGTCCAGTTTGTTATTCGCGTTATCCCAATAATGAGGATTTCGCTCCAGCGTCATATGTGACTGAATTACCCAGTCTGTTAGTTTAAATGCCCCATTACCAATTAGCTTACCCGGGCGAAAGACATTTTCACTACCGGGCGCTGCGAAACCTACCGGCATCGGGTACGTGCTTGCGTGGTTAAGCAGTCCCAAAAAATATGGAGTTGGTCCATTTAAAGTTATCTGCAAAGTGTAATCATCGAGCGCTACCACACCCAGACTGTCGACTGGCTTGGTACCCGCAACGACTTCTTCAGCGTTCAGAATTGGCGCAAGGATTTGAGAATACTTCGACGCAGTGGCCGGGTTTGCAGAGCGCTGTAGACCATAGGCAAAATCATGCGCCGTGACCGGATTACCGTCGGACCACTTACCGTTCTTCCTGATTTTAAATGTATATACCAAACCATCATCAGAAATTGTCCATGACTCAGCCCCGCCCGGAATAACATCACCATTTGGCGCTTCCAGGGTTAGACCTTCAAACAGATCGCGATGTACGTTCGATGACGGCACACCCTCTGCTGTGTGCGGATCCAGAGTTTGCACTTCGCCGTAATTGTCACGGCGCAAGTGCTGAACATCGTGTAACTCACCGGTATTTACCATGGTGGAATTTATCGGCGCGAGCATTACATTGGTATCCGGACCAGCTGACTTACTGCCGCTATCACATGCAACCAGTGATAAAAATATGAGAAATGACAATCCTTTAGAAAATAACTTCACGTAATCACCTATGAAAAAATTGTGGTCTGAACCGTGCTAAACCTGGCGCGGATTATAGCATCATCCGCTTTGCTTAAGGAGTTGAGAGCCGCTAGAAGCAACTATCTTACGACACCACGCTTACTTTCTTTGACAAACTTCACTAAACGAGAAACTTCTGAAAACTCTGCACTTAATTTCTTTAGATCTTCGCTAGCAGCATCCCGGTCTGTACTTTTAAACAATAGACGAAACGTCTTATGCAATGCCTGAATTGTTTCGTCGCTAAATCCTCGACGCTTTAAGCCCTCTTTGTTAATACCGATAGCACGAGCCGGGTTTCCACCCACCAAAACATAAGGTGCTAAATCTCGATTCAGGGCAGCCGCCATACCGGCAAATCCGTGGACACCGACCCGACCAAATTGGTGTACCAGCGAAAAACCACCAAGAATCGCATGATCCCCAACTTCAACGTGCCCCGCAATCGACGCACAGTTGGCGAACACCACATTATCTCCAACCACACAGTCATGAGCTATATGCACATAAGCCATGTACAGCCCATTGTTGCCAATAACCGTTTTACCAATACCTGTTTCCGTGCCGCGATTAATAGTGACAAATTCTCGAATGGTATTATCATTACCGATTATCAAACTGGTTTTTTCACCAGCATACTTCAAGTCCTGAGGATCAGCGCCGATAGACGCGAACTGAAAGATTTTATTGTTCTTTCCGATATTGCTCGGACCAGTGATAACAACATGGGGACCAATAACACAGCCCGAATCGATTTCGACATCAGGGCCAATTACCGTATACGCACCCACCTCGACATCATCGTGAATGGTCGCGCTCGCATCAATAACTGCGGTCTTGTGAATCATGAAATTTTTTGTTCTGCACACATAATGTTGGCGCTCGCCGCGGCCTTGCCATCTACGGTTGCCCGAGCTTCTACCTTTAACATTCCGCGTCGGTACTGTTTCGGTTCAACCTCCAGAATTAACTGGTCTCCAGGAATAACCTGACGTCGAAATTTGGCATTGTCCACACCCGTGAATAAATAAAGATATTCATTCGTGTCACCACGCTCTCGCAACGACTGAAAGGCATACAAACCTGTGGCCTGCGCCAGAGCTTCTAGTATTAGTACCCCCGGCATAATCGGCTGATCGGGGAAATGCCCCTGGAAAAAGGGTTCGTTCACGGTGACATTCTTAAGCGCCACGAGTTTCTCATCCTTCTGATATTCTAAAATGCGATCAACCAATAACATCGGGTATCGATGAGGCAAAAGCTCCAAAATCTTTTTAATATCTTTAGCATTCAAATCTGTTTCTGACATTACTTGTTTTCCAATTCTTTGACGCGCTTAAAAAGTTCATTTAAGCGCCGCAAGCGTACCGCGTTTTTACGCCATTCTCCAGTCTCCTGAACCGCAATGCCTGAAGAATACATGCCTTTCTTTAGTGAGCGCGTCACCATACTTGCACCCGTAATGATCGAACCATCAGCAATTTCAAGATGCCCGGCTACTCCAACCTGACCCGCTATATTACAATATGCGCCAATCACGGCACTACCGGAAATTCCGACCCCGGCGGCAATAGCGGTGTGCTTACCAATCTTGACGTTGTGGCCTATTTGAATTTGGTTGTCTAATTTAACCCCGTCGCCAATCACGGTATCATCAATTGCCCCTCTGTCGATCGACGTGCATGCACCAATTTCAACATCATTCCCTATTACCACGCTACCGACTTGCGGGATTTTTTCCCAGGCGCCGCTATCGTTGGCAAAACCAAAGCCATCTGCGCCAATAACGGCACCCGAATGAATAAGCACTCGCTCACCAATGACCACTTCATCCAGCACTGTTGCGTTTGGCTCTATCACCGAGTCTGAACCAACAGAAACATTGTCGCCTATGTAAGCGCTAGCACACACCTCAACACCTTTGGCAATCGTTACATTATTTCCGATAACGGCATTTGCACCAACATGGCAATCAGCAGCCAGTTTAACACCTTCACCAATTACCGCGGATGCGTGAACGCCGGGTGCTTGCTTTACCCGCGGGTTAAAAAACTGCACGGTCCGAGCATAACTTAAATATGGATTCTCACTAATAATCACAGGAATATCAGGCGCGTCCTCTACATGACCCGCATGCAATATTACAACGGCGGCCGCGGTACTTTTAAGTTGCTTGAGGTATTTAGCGCTGCTTAGAAATGAAATGGAATTTGAATCCGAATTAGTTAGCGATCCGACTCGCGTCACAGACACATTTCCATCACCTTGAAATTCAAGACCAAGATACTCGGATATCTCAGCGACTGTTTTCACTGCGGGCTTAACGTTTTAAGACGCTCTAACACCAGACCGGTTATATCCACACGCTCGCTCGCATACAAGACACTTTCACTCACGATCAAGTCGTAATTATCGCGTTCCGCTACTTCGACTATCGCTTTATAAACATCTTCCTGAATACTCTTTAATGCTTCATTTCTGGCCAAACTAAAGTCTTCCGTAAACACATCGGAATCTCGCTGCAGCGCTCTTTTTCGCTCTCTGATCTTGAGCTCCAGGGTTTCTGTTTCGGCACGGCTCAAGCTAATGGTATCGGTATCTTCCAGGTCCCTGATTTCTTCACGTACCGAGAGTATCTCTTTTTCGCGCTCTGAAAAACTCGCTTTCAACTTATCGGTCGCGACCCTCGCTTGCGGTGCTTCTTGCATTAGCGTTGAAATATTGACTGCACCAATTTTTGTTTCAGCGAATAGCTGCGCCGAAAAACCAAACAGTAAAATACCTACCGAGAGAAACAGTCTAGCGGTCATACTAGAACGACACACCTACATTAAACTGAAAGTTTTCACGCCGATCAAGCGGCCCGGTGTTAAACGGTCGGGCAAAACTAAATGTTAACGGCGCCACCGGCGATAGCCAGCGCATTGAAATACCATAGGAGCCGCGCAACTGGTCCGATTCAAAAGTACTGGCATCTTTATAAACTTGCCCCAAGTCTACAAAAAACCCGGTTCGTATCGACCTGTTATCGCTCGCGAATGGCGTTGGGAAGAACAACTCATTGGTAAATTGGACACTGAGATTGCCGCCAATCGGGTCAAAGTCATTATTGTTAAGCTGGGCAGGATTCGTCGCCGTCGAACTTCCGCGCAATACCAAAGGACCGAGACTATTAGTCTCGAAACCGCGCAAACTCCTGATTCCACCCAAATAAAATTTCTCGAAAAACGGCACATCGGAAGTATCACCGAAAGCTTCACCATAAGAAATATCGGTTTTAAAAGCATAGACAAATCGCGAGTTGAAAAGCGGCACAAACAAACTATTTTGATAAGTGAATTTCCAAAATTCCAAATCACTTCCCGGTGCTGCAAGCTGAAAACTAAACACATTTTGCATACCCCGGTCCGGAAAAATTGTACGGTTACGAGTGTCGTGCGAGTAAGCAACATTCAAAACAAACTGATCATAGGTCTCGCCATTGGCGTCCAGAAATGTCGTGATTTCAGTAGGCGTGAAAACCGAGCGAGTAATGTCCGTATGCTCATAACCTGCCGACGCACGCAAAAAACTGTATTCTGACAAAGGTACGCCATAACTCACCGAAAACCCGTAGCGATCTGCCAGATACTCGGCCAGGAAGTTCTGACCCGCGTTGGTTTTACGGAAGAAACCACTGAAACCGCGACTTACACCATCAACTGTGTAATAAGGGTTGGTGTAAGAAACGCTATAAACCTCATTAAAGCGCGAATTATTAAATTGAAACGCGACGCTATTTCCAGTGCCAAGGAAATTGTCTTCCTGTACTCCAAGCCCAAGAATGAAACCACTATCGCCGGAGTAACCAGCAGTGGCGGTAAAGTTGCCAGCCAAGCGCTCTTTAACTTCTACCTCTACATCGATTTGATCATCTTCACCTGGTACTGGTGTCGTTTCTATTTCAACACCTTCGATAAACGGCAATCGCTCGATTCTGATTTTCGATCGATCTACATTGGGCTTTGAATACCACGCGCCTTCCATTTGTCGCATCTCGCGTCTGAATACTTCGTCATGGGTTTTATAGTTACCGCGAAAATTAACCCGACGCACGTACACGCGCTTACCCGGATTAATCGAAAACGTCAGGTCAACTTCATTGGCTTCCTCATCCACGACCGGATTAATATCGACTTCGGCGAAAGCATAGCCTCGAGAGCCTAGAATATTTTTGATGCCATCTACGCTTGCAACAACTGCGGCGCGCGAGAAAACTTTATCTTCATGGTGGCTCACCGCACTCAGCATTTGCTCTTCAGTGAATATCAAGTCACCGTCGACATTCACACTGCGAACTAGAAACTGTTCGCCTTCGTCAATATTTAACGTGACATAGATATCCTTTTTATCAGGAGTTATCGTGACCTGTGAGCTGTTTAGCGTGTAGTTTAGATAGCCACTGTCAAGATAATGTGAGTCGAGAGTCTCTAAATCGCCTTGCAGCTTCACTTGCGAATACTGATCTTTACCACTAAAGAACTTCCACCACGGTGGCGTACCCGTTTCAAATTCTTTCAACAACTCTTTTTCTGAATAAGTTTCATTGCCGATAATGTTGATGTTTTTGATCTTGGCGTTTTCGCCTTCCTTAATATCGATAGCAATAGCAACACGATTGTCTTGCTGCATCGTGGTGTCGGTGTTGATGGCCACGTTATATTTCCCGCGTGAAAGATACTGATCTTGCAATTCACGCTCCAGGCTCTCTACCACCGAACGGTTGTATACCTGACCTTTGGCAATACCGGAACTTCGTAACGCTTCGCTGAGATCTTTTGATTCAATAGCCTTATTGCCATCAAAGGTTATACTGGAAATCGCTGAACGTTCTCTGACCCGCACCACCAAGGCCGAACCATCGGTACCAATATCGATAGTCTCGAAAAAATCACTTTGATACAAACTACGAATCAGCTGGGTTGCGCGCGCCGGGTAAAACGAATCACCAACGTCGATCGGCAAATAGGTGTATACGGTGCCCTCTGAAATTCTATCCAGGCCTTCTACACGAATATCTGAAATAACAAACTCGCTGCTTTCTGCAAAAGCCAAGTTCGCCGTCATACCGCTGATTGTCGCCGCCAATAAAACCGACTTATAAGTTTTCATCGAAATACGATCCTAGTAATATCATTGTAAAAAGCCAGAAACATTAAAGCTCCAAGCATGGCCAAACCTAATCTCTGACCAACTGCCTCAACTGCGGCTGACACAGGACTACCCTTGACGATTTCTATCATGTAGAAAAACAGGTGCCCGCCGTCTAAAACCGGTATTGGCAGTAGGTTTATTATACCCAAACTGAGACTAATCAGTGCTAAAAAACTCAGAAAAGTGGGTAAACCAATGGCCGCTGATTCGCCCGCGAATTCCGCGATTGACAGAGGCCCGCTAATATTCTTTGGTGATGCCTGCCCGACAACCAGTTTACCCATGAACCGTAACGTTAATACAGTATAGCGCCAGGTATTCTGTGCACCCTTCTTTAAGGAGCTAAATAAGCCAAATTTTTCTTTTACGCGCATGGGCGCAAGTGCCAGCGTGTAAGCCTTTTCATCAACTAACGGGCCGGCTCCGATTCTGCCCGCCAGCTTACCGCCCTGCGCAACCGAACCTAATGAAACATTAAACATTTCCCTATTCCCATTCCGCTCAACCTCTACTGCGACCGTCTGATCCGGTCTGGCAACAACAAGCTCGACTAAGCCACGCCATCGATCGATCGCTATACCGTCGATACTCAGGACCCGGTCACCTCTCGCCAAGCCCGCTGCTGCGGCTGCCCCCTGCGGCAATATCTCACCCAGGGTAGGCTCGAGTACCGGCCGCCACGGTTGTATGCCCAGATATTGCAAAACATTTTGATCGCCTAAAACTCTACGGGAATCACTCAGGTCAACCTGGCGTAATTTTTCTTCACCAGTGGCGGAACGCGTTCCTAGCGCAACAACACCGGCTTCCAGCGCTTGCTCGATAATTGCAATTCCTGCAGTTTCCCAACTAACCACCTGTCGACCATTTACGGAGGTAATTTCATCCAACTCTTGAAAGCCGACTTGTTCCGCGATTGAATCTTTCGCAACCTGACCGATCACTGGCTTTAAACCATCAATTCCAATCGCGTACATACAGGAGAAAGCTAAAACAGCAAATATGAAATTCGCAATTGGTCCGGCCGCAACAATTGCAATACGCTTCCATACGCTTTGCCGGTTGAAAGCGAACGGCAAGTCTTCGTTGGCGACATTACCTTCGCGTTCATCGGCCATCTTGACGTAGCCTCCCAGTGGAATTGCGGCCACCTGGTACTCGGTTCCGTCTACGGGTGAAACTTTTCTCCACAACGGCTTACCGAAGCCCACTGAAAAACGTAAAACTTTAACGCCTAACTTACGCGCCACCCAAAAGTGCCCAAATTCATGGATTGCAACCAAGATTGATATAGCAATTACGAAAAACAGCAACTTCTGTAGCAACATACAGTTATCCTATTATTACAACGCCTTACCTTCACGGTAGGATGCACTGAAATTATCCTGATTTATGAGTTCTCGCGCAAAATTTCGTGCTTTACTGTCGACCTTTAATATCGCCTCAAGTTCATTATTTTCGCCATCAATATTGGCATTCAGAGTCGCTTCGACGACCCGACAGATATCAGTAAAACGGATTCGACTCTTTAGAAACGCAGCGACAGCCAATTCGTTGGCCGCATTTAGCACAATAGCCGCAACGCCACCGGCATTAAAAGCCTGCCGTGCCAGCCGCAACGCCGGAAACCGGACTTCATCCGGCTCCTCAAAATCCAGTGCCCCGACATCACTGAAGTCGAGCGGTGCTACACCTGAATCGACCCTTTCTGGCCAGGCCATAGCATGTGCAATCGGCGTCCGCATATCCGGATTACCCATTTGTGCCAACACTGAACCATCTTTATACGAGACCATCGAGTGCACAATACTCTGCGGATGAACGACAATTTGAACTTGCTCCGAAGAAACATTAAAGAGCCAACAAGCTTCTATAAACTCGAGCCCCTTGTTCATCATAGTCGCCGAATCGACGCTAATTTTCTGACCCATATCCCAGTTTGGGTGGGCACAAGCCTGGGCCGGCGTAACCGCATCCAATTCAGCGATTGGCACCGTCCTAAAAGGACCGCCTGAACCGGTCAAAAGAATCTTGTTGATGGCGTCAAGTTTCACCCGAGGCGCGCTGCCGGAAGCGACGGGCAAACACTGGAATATAGCGTTATGCTCACTATCGACTGGCAATAATTCGGCGCCGTGCTCTGTAACTGCGTCCATAAACATGTGACCGGACATTACCAACGATTCTTTGTTCGCCAACAATACTCTCTTGCCGGCTTGCGCTGCTGCCAGTGTCGACGGCAAACCTGCGGCACCAACAATACCTGCCATAACCTGGTCAACTTCATCATCCCCCGCAATCTGCACTAGCGCAGCAGGACCGGTTAAGACTTTCGTCGGAATTTTCTCGGCCCTCAAGGCCGCCGAAAAGTCCGACCCGAGATTTTGCTCAGCGACTACCGCGTAGCGCGGTGAAAACTCCCGGCATTGCTGCAGCAGACGCTCGACATTTCGATAACAACTCAAGGCATACACCGAAAAAGACGCGGGGTTTTCACGAATTACCTGTAGCGTACTTACACCGATTGAACCGGTCGAACCGAGCACACTGACTTTTTGAATATTTGACATGGTAAGGCCGTTATAAAACCCAGCCAAGACTCACAAAAAACCACGGTAATACGGCTATGTGGCTATCCAGACGATCTAAAAAACCACCATGTCCAGGCAAGATATTGCCACTATCTTTTACGCCTGACTCGCGCTTTAGCATACTGAAGAACAGGTCTCCCACTACCGATATCACACTCATCACAACACTTAATAATATAAGACCAAGCGCTTGTTGCCATGACAATGAGATAAAAAACGTGGCAAAAACTGCCAATACACATGCTGCAGCCATCCCGCCTAATACTCCTTCTATCGTTTTACCAGGGCTCAAATACGGGGACAGCTTATGCTTGCCAAAAGATTTACCGGCAAAGTAGGCGCCAATGTCAGCAAAAGCGGTCAGTGCTAACACATACAGCAACCAAACAGGCGACCTTTGATGCAAGCCGACGATCGCTAGCAAAGCAGCACTGAGGATAACCGGACCAAGCAAAGCGAATAACATTTGCTGGCGCGGTTCGGCACCCTCTGCACGCGGCCGATAACGATACAAAACAAAGAAAATTGATGCCCAGATAAACCAGGCCGTAAGCAATAAAAACTTGCTAACCACAGTGAATTTTAACAGCCAGACCAGCAAAAATGCGAGGCAAACCATCAACACATAAAGGCCCCGCAACATCAGTGATTTTTGTGAGGTCAGCAAACTCCATTCCCAGGCTGCCACCGCAAAAACCACAGCAAAGAAAAACACCAGCCACGAAGTTGGCAATAAAAAGACACCGACAATAGTTATTGCTGCTAACGTCAGTCCGGTAATGATTCGCTGCTTAAGCATTTATGCCTCGGTTAATTGCTCGGAGGTTTTACCAAACCGTCGTTCGCGATGCTGAAAGTGATCCAGCGCTTCTTCAAATTCCGCATCATCCATTTGCGGCCAATATTTGTCACTGAAGAACATTTCGGTGTATGCGAGCTGCCATATTAAAAAATTGCTGATTCGCTGTTCTCCGCCTGTGCGTATCATCAGATCCGGATCAGGCATGTCGGCAGTACTTAAGTTTTGTTCGATCATACCCGCATCGATAGCTTGCGGCTCGACCTCACCTCTGGCAATTCTTTCACCAAGCTTCCGAACAGACTGCGCAATATCCCAATGACCGCCATAACTTGCAGCGACCGTGACTTGCATTTGCCGGCAATGCGCAGTTGACTGCTCTGCCGCATGCATAGCAGCAATTACTTTGTCTGGAAACTGTTCTCGCTGACCAATAATTTTAAGGCGGATATCATTCTTCGCCAATTGCCCGGCCTCTTTTCCCAAGGCACTCAAAAACAACTCCATCAAGGCGGAAACTTCCTGCTCGGGACGATTCCAGTTTTCACTGCTAAATGCGAATAGCGTTAAAAATTTAACACCACGACGGGCAAAAAATTCGATTGCGGCGCGCGCCGTCTTCACGCCTTGTTGGTGTCCTGCTGTTCTCGGCAGGCGCTTGCCTTTTGCCCAACGGCCATTGCCATCCATAATAATGGCAACGTGCTGAGGTATCGTTTCAGAATTTTGAGATGACAACTTATTGACCGCAAACAACGTCGACTACACTTCCATCAACTCTTTTTCTTTGGCATCTAATTGCGCATCCATTTCTGCAATAGCCTCGTCGGTCAATTTTTGCACCGAGGTTTCATTGCGACGCAAGTCATCTTTAGAAATATCTTTTTCTTTTTCCAGTTCTTTTAGATCGCTAATCGCATCGCGTCGTATGTTTCGCACCGCAACACGGCCATTCTCCGCTTCGCCACGCACGACCTTAACCAGTTCTTTGCGCCGCTCTTCGGTTAGCATAGGCATCGGCACGCGTATCATCTTACCAGCAGATGACGGGTTAAGACCGAGGTCTGAATTCATAATGGCCTTCTCGACTTTTGCAACCATGTCGTCTTCCCAGGGCGTCACTGTCAGGGTTCGCGAATCTTCCAAACCGACGTTGGCGACCTGACTCAGCGGAGTATCGGTGCCATAGTAATCAACCGAAATATGATCCAGCAGACTAACGTGCGCACGTCCCGTTCTAATTTTGGCAAAATCGACACCCAACGACGCGATGCTTTTCTTCATCCGCGACGCCGCATCTTTAAGTATATCTTCAACCATGTTTAACCTCTTTGTACGTATGTGCCAACGTCTTCGCCAGCAATGACTTTCTTTAGATCGCCTTCATTGTATAAATTAAAAACCCGCATAGGAATATTGTTATCCCGACACAATACCAAGGCTGTTGCGTCCATGACGTTCAGCTTGTTAACAATTGCTTCGTCATAGCTTAACTCATCATACATTACGGCGTCGGTATTCGTTTTCGGGTCTTTGTCGTATACACCATCAACTTTGGTTGCCTTAATCACAAGGTCTGCATTGATTTCACTCGCCCTTAGCGCTGCGGCAGAATCAGTTGTGAAGTACGGGTTTCCAGTTCCAGCTGCAAAAATAGTGACCCGACCTTTCTCCAAATGCCGAACCGCCCGTCTGCGAATGTAGTCTTCGCAGACCGTGTTGATGGGTAAAGCTGACATCACGCGCGTGTAAACGCCTTTTTGCTCGAGTGCATCTTGCATCGAAAGCGAATTGATAACCGTTGCCAACATTCCCATATGATCTGCCGAAACCCGATCCATACCTGCTTCTGCCAGACCCGCCCCACGAAAAATATTGCCGCCGCCAATCACTAACGCTATTTGATAGCCTTGCCCGGTAAGCTCGGCAATTTCTCCAGCGATACGGGCAATCATGGCCGGCTCAATACCGTAATCAGCATCCCCCATCAACGCCTCACCACTTAACTTAAGCAAGACTCTTTTGTATTTACTATTTGCGTTGGTCAAGGTTACCTCGTCGTGTGCGTTTGTTTGTGATAAAAAAAAGGACATCAACGATGTCCTTTTAAAGTGGCTTAATCGTCTTTGTCTTCCAGATCTTCGACTTGCTTCCTAACCTCGGCCGCGAAATCCTCTTCTTCGACCTCTATACCTTCACCAACCTCGAAACGCGTAAAAGAAACTGCTTTAGCATCTGCTGACGCCAACAATTTCTCTATGGTTTGATCTGGATCTTTTACGAATGGCTGTCCAAGTAAAGTGATTTCCGCCAAATACTTGCGTAAGCGCCCGGCGACCATTTTCTCTGCAATCTCGGGCGGCTTACCACTCTCGATTGCCTGTGCGGTAAAAATATCTTTCTCTTTTTCAATAAGTTCAGCCGGCACATCTGATTCGGCAACGCAAACTGGTCGACTCGCGGCCACATGCATTGAAACATCTTTAGCTAACTCCTGACTTCCACCGGCAAGTTCGGTCAAGACACCGATCTTAACGCCGTGTTGATACACACCAAGTACACCGCTTTCAGTGCTTTGAAAATGTGCTCGTCGAACCTGGACATTCTCACCAATTTTACCAATCAACGTTTGACGCTGTTCTTCAACAGTATTTTCACCAACTGTGGCCGCCGATAGTGCTTCCACATCTGTCACTCCGGATGTTAGAACCTGATCAGCGACCATGTTCGAGAATGCCGCAAAGCCTTCATCTTTGGCAACAAAGTCAGTCTGGCAATTCACCTCTACCATCGCTGCCTTACTACCATCATCTGACACCGCAATCACGACAACACCGTCCGCGGCTGTTCTGCCGGCAACTTTATCCGCTTGCGCAGCGCCTGATTTACGCATTGCTTCCACCGCGGCTTCCATATCACCACCACTGGCGGTAAGCGCCTTTTTACATTCCATCATTCCCGCGCTGGTTCGCTCGCGCAGTTCTTTTACCATTGCTGCAGTAATTTGCATGCCGTTCTCCGAATTATCGTTTATTCTTCTTCGCCACTAGCGGCAACCTTGCCACCATCCAACTGGTCTTGCCAGGCTTCCAGTTCGTCCCACTTACCCTCACTGGCCATGACAGCTTGCGCTGGCCAGGTCTCGGGGTCATGTGCCGCAAACCGCCCACCAGCATCGGCGAGGATCTTGCGCACATCATCGGCGCTAGTTGCACCCAGACCGGCAAAGGTCTGAATACCGGCTGCCTTAAGAAGTTCCTCAATTTTAGGACCAATACCTTCTATCCGAGTCAGATTATCACTTTCCGCGGGCGTACTTGCTTCGGCAACTGTCTCGGTAGTTGTTCCGGAAGCCGGTTCTGCTGGCGCTTCGCTTGCTGCGGCTGTGGCCGCGGCTGGTGCTGCTGCAGCAGGTTTGACCGAGCGCGGCTTGGGCGCCTCTTGATCTTTCTTGGGTGCTTTCGACTTAGCCGCCGGCGTCGCTTTTGAGTCTTCTTTTTTCGGCGCCACCGGACGACTGGCTTTGCCGGTTACGACCGCGTCTGCAATCGACGCCACATACAACTGTATAGCGCGAATAGCGTCATCATTTCCGGGAATCACGTAATCAACACCGCTTGGGGAGTTGTTGGTGTCGACCACCGCAATAACTGGAATATTCAATTTCTTTGCTTCTTGCACCGCAATTTTTTCGTAGCCAACGTCCAGTACGAAAATCACATCGGGCATGCGCTTCATATCCTTAATACCGCCGAGACTCTTTTCCAGTTTCTCCATCTCGCGAGAAAGCATCAGGCCTTCTTTTTTTGTCGCAGTATTGAAACCACCATCACCTGCCATAGATTCGAGATCTTTGAGCCGGTTGACTGATTGTTTGATCGTTTTGAAATTCGTTAACATGCCACCTAACCAACGGTGATTGACATACGGCATGCCACAGCGCTCTGCCTCTTCACGAATGGCATCTTGCGCCGATCGCTTGGTGCCGACAAACAACACTGTGCCACCATTGGCAGCAATTTTTCCTGCATAGTTGGTAGCGTCCGTGAGCAACGGCAACGACTTTTCAAGATTAATAATATGGATCTTGTTACGGTCCCCAAAGATATAGGGGGCCATTTGTGGATTCCAATAACGGGTTTGGTGACCAAAGTGTGCGCCCGCTTCTAGCAGCTGGCGCATAGTTACGCTAGACATAATGTACTCCTAATGTCGGGTTAAACTTCCATAACATCCCAATAAACCACCCTTTTGGGGCACCCAGTTCACTGTGTCGATGCATGTGATTATTTGCTCTGTTATGAAGCGTTTTAGTAACACGTTCACAACGGGCGCGCGATTTATAACATATATCTGCCTGTGCACCAAGAAAATACCTGATATTCCGTGAAAATTGACTGGATCCCGTCAAAATTGGCTCAATCGCTATTATCAGGTGCCAACCGGGACTGATTTCGCTAAACTTTCGCCTTCATTCCCAGAATTAGAGTTGCCATGCCTGTTTCCATCAAATCGCCCGATGACATTGAAAAAATGCGTGTTGCTGGCCGGCTCGCGGCCGAGGTTTTGGAAATGATCGGTCCGCACGTTAAGGCCGGCATGTCGACAGATGACTTAAACACCATCTGTCATGATTATATTGTCAATGTTCAGAATGCAATCCCTGCTTGTCTAAACTACAAGGGGTTCCCAAAATCTATATGCACGTCGGTTAACCATGTCATTTGCCATGGCATTCCCTCACCCGCAAAAATCCTGAAAGACGGAGATATCATTAATATTGATGTTACCGTTATCAAAGACCGCTTCCATGGCGACACCAGCAAAATGTTTCACGTCGGCAAGACCAATGTGATGGCTAAACGTCTGGTCGACACTGCCAGAGAAGCCATGGTGGCCGGGATAAAGTTAGTTAAACCAGGCGCGCGTCTGGGTGATATTGGCTACGCTATTCAAAAATGTATAGAACGCCAACGTTTTTCAGTAGTACGAGAGTATTGCGGTCACGGTATTGGTACCGTTTTTCATGAGGAGCCTCAAGTGCTGCATTACGGCAAACGAGGGGTTGGTTTGGAGTTGCAAGAAGGCATGACCTTCACCATTGAACCTATGGTGAATGCCGGCAAAAGACATAGCAAACTCTTAAAGAAAGATGGCTGGACTGTCGTGACTAAAGACCGCAGCCTCTCGGCACAATGGGAACACACTCTCGCTGTTACTGCAGACGGCGTTGAAGTGCTGACGTTGCGGAGTGATGAAATAATATAAGCATGGCTGAAGATATCTCAGCAGCACTCGAACATTGGCGAACCGAGCAAAACTCTCTGGGGTCAAAGCCTGGCGACTACGCTAACAGTAGACAGGCCTTACTGGAAATTTTGAATCTGGGCTTCAATAACGAAGCCCAGATTGAACGACTTTTATATGAACTCACTCGCGGCACCGACCTGTTATTAGATAAAGCATGGTGTCAATTTCAACTCGATCAGGAAGACCTTGCGCTATTTGCAACCGGCGGCTACGGCCGCGGTGAATTACACCCTGCCTCGGATATCGATTTGCTGATTTTGAGCCAGAAAAAGCCGAACAATAGACAAGCTGAAAAAATAAGCACATTTGTTACTTTTTTGTGGGACCTCGGGCTTGATATTGGACACAGCGTTAGAAGTTATAAAGACTGCAAGGGTGAAGCAAAAAATGACCTGACCGTGATCACCAACATTATGGAAAACCGATTGCTCGCAGGTGACAATAAACACGCAAAAAAGCTAAATACGCTAATCCACCCAAAAAAAATGTGGTCTGCGAAATCCTTCTTTGACCAAAAACTCATAGAACAACAACAACGTTATCAACGTTATGGCGTCAGCGCCTATAAATTAGAGCCTAACCTGAAAGAAAGCCCCGGCGGCTTACGTGACTTACATATGGTGGGCTGGATTAGCAAACGCTTCTTCGGCGAACAGCTTGGCGATTTCATAAGAGACAATCAATCATTTGCGCGAGAACTCGATGAGTCGTATCAAAACCGAAACTTCTTGTGGAAAATCAGATGGGTTTTACATCAGATTACGCAACGCAAAGAAGACCGCGTTTTGTTCGACTTTCAATATGAAATCGCCACTGCACTCGGCTACGCGGAAAACACCCGTAATGCAAGCATTGAAGCATTGATGCAGGATTATTATCGTGCCGTTACGCAATTGGAACGTCTCTCCGATATGCATTTGCAATTGCTCAAACTACGCATTCATCCGGTAAAGAAAGTCTCCATCAAAGCGGTTAACCGTCGCTTTCAAACCAACAATGGTTATCTTGAAGTTACCCACGCAAATACATTTGAACGATATCCGTTCGCGCTACTGGAGATCTTTTTACTGCTTATGCAAGACCGCAGTATTTTAGGGGTTCGTGCAGATACGATTAGATTGATTCGCGAGAACACCCACCGCATTGATGACGACTTTCGTGCTGATCTTGCGAACCGCAGTTTATTCATGGAGATGCTTAGACAACCGCAAGGTATTACCCACGAGTTTCGACGCATGAATGCTTACGGTATTCTAGGCGCATACATTCCAGCCTTTCAGGCCGTGACCGGCCGCATGCAATTCGATTTATTCCATATCTATACCGTCGATGAACACATCATGATGGTATTGCGAAACGTACGCCGTCTCAGCGTGCCCGAACATGCGCATACTTTGCCGGAATGCACCGCGTTATTTAGCGAACTACCAAAAGCAGAACTGCTCTATATTGCCGCGCTCTACCATGATATTGCGAAGGGTCGAGGTGGCGATCACTCAACCGTAGGCGCAGAAATGGCAACCGAGTTTTGTGAACACCACGAACTAAGCGAATACGACACTAAATTCGTTGCCTGGCTGGTTGAACAGCATTTGACGATGTCGGTTATTGCCCAGAGAAAAGATATTAATTCGCCCGAAGTGATCAAAGAATTTGCCGACCTGGTGCGCTCTCCAGTTCGTTTGAAATATCTCTATTTACTAACAGTTTGTGATATCCGCGGCACTGACCCGGATTTATGGAACGGCTGGAAAGCAAGTCTACTTTCTACGCTGTATCACAACACCTACCATTGGCTTAGCTCGGACGATAATTCGCTGCCGACAAAACAGCAATGGATTGCAGATATTAAACAAGCCGCAACCACGCTCATAAGGAAAAACCCGCATGCAGAAGACATCACGGAGGAATACTGGCAAGATTTTGATGAAGAATACTTTGAGCGCTTTTCGCCTGAAGAAATCAGTTGGCACTTGGAGATTCTGGAACAACATCGTAGCGCCGGCCTCAAAGTACACATACGACCATTAACGGTTCGCGGCGCGACCGAGGTATTGGTTTGTGGCCAGGTGCACCCTCGTTTCTTTACTTTAATCACAAGAGCATTAGAACAACTACAACTCAATATTCTGGACGCACGAATTTACACCACAAAATCAGGCGTGGCCTTGGATAGTTTTCAAATTTTAGAGAATGACGGCACGCCGTGCACAGCAGAACACCGCCAAAAAGAAATATGCGAACGCCTTGAGACATCGCTTAGTAATCCAGACGAAGAGTTTGACAATAGCACTATGCTGCCACGACGGCTCAAATCTTTCGAGCGCGCAACCACCATCAAGTTCCAGCCTTTGCTGGAAAAATCACAAACACAAATAGAAATTTTCTCAATTGACCGCCCTGGCCTGTTAGCGGATATAGCGAGCACGTTCTATAATCACGGTATTCGGATCAAGATGGCCAGAATCAGCACTGTTGGCGAGCAAGCCCAAGATACGATCCATGTAACCAATAAAGATAATCAACCATTAAGCGATGCAGATCAAAAAATCCTTGAAGTCGCTTTAATGAAAGCGATTGATGCAGCCTGGGCCAATCCACATCTGGACTTTTCGAAATCCAATTCTGCCTAAACCGTTAGCGCACATTGCGCGTGAAATTATTACTACATTAGGCCACGCACACACGTTACAATCGACTACCGAATATACCCAACGGAACCGGAACAAATGAGTACCCTGCAAGAAACCATAGAAACTGCCTTTGAAGACCGCGCCGCTATTACCCCCGCAACTGCTAGCGCAGAGATTAAGGAGGCGGTCACAGACGCTTTAAACTTGCTCAATGCTGGCAGCAAACGTGTAGCCGAACCCAGCAATGGCGGCTGGCAGGTTAACGAATGGCTAAAAAAAGCAGTACTTTTATCATTCAGAATTAATGATAACGAAGTCATGTCCGGAGGGGCGACCCAATACTATGACAAAGTCGAGAGTAAGTATGCAAACACCACAGCGGCGGAATTCGCCGACTCGGGAGTGCGAGTTGTGCCGCCCGCGTTCGCCCGCACCGGTTGCTATATCGCCTCGGGCGTCGTACTCATGCCTAGCTATGTAAATATTGGCGCCTATATTGATAGCGGCACGATGGTGGACACCTGGGCAACGGTCGGCTCATGTGCGCAAATCGGAAAAAACGTACACTTGTCGGGCGGCGTTGGCATCGGCGGCGTTCTCGAACCTTTACAGGCATCACCAACCATTATTGAAGATGATTGTTTCATTGGCGCCCGGTCAGAAATTGTTGAAGGCGTCATTGTCGAGGCTGGCTCGGTAATCTCGATGGGCGTCTACATAGGGCAAAGCACCAAGATATACGATAGAGAAAAAGACCAGGTTTCCTACGGTCGGGTACCAGCCGGCTCGGTAGTCGTCGCGGGCAACTTACCTGCCGAAAATGGCAAGTACAGTCTGTACTGCGCAGTCATCGTGAAACGGGTAGATGCTAAAACCCGCGCGAAAACCGGTATCAATGAATTATTGCGTAACATCTAATGATAACCCTATACGGTATACCTAACTGCGACACCATCAGAAAAGCACGCAATTGGCTGCGAGAGCATGATCTGGAATACCACTTTCATGACTACCGAAAAGTCGGCGTGCCTAAAACAGCGCTTAAGCATTGGTGCAATGAGTTGGGCTGGGAGCAGATCCTAAATCGACGTGGCACAACGTGGCGAAAGCTGGATGAAAAAACCAAGTCATCAATAGATCAAACCAGCGCATTAAAATTAATGCAAGAATACCCGGCTATGATCAAGCGCCCTATTTTAGTTAATGACAAGACTCTCGTTCTGGGCTTCAAACCAGAAAACTATGCCGAGCATTTCAATGTCTAAAACTCTAGAGTACGCGCTTGACTTGATGCGCCGCGAGTCGGTCACACCGGAGGACGCTGGCTGCCAAAAAATGATGGCAGATATACTATCTGCGGCAGGCTTCGAGATTGAGTTTATGCAATTCGGTGATGTCACAAATTTATGGGCCCGCCGTGGTTCAGCCAAACCGTTATTCTGTTTTGCCGGCCACACTGACGTCGTCCCGACCGGACCGAGCGATGTCTGGGAACATCATCCATTTGCCGCTACTGTACAAGGCGATACCTTATACGGTCGTGGCGCTGCAGATATGAAGGGCAGTCTAGCAGCGATGCTTAGGGCAAGTGAACGATTTGTCGGCGCCCACCCCGACCACAGCGGCTCTATCGCATTTCTGATTACTAGTGACGAAGAGGGTCCAGCCATTAATGGAACCGTTAAAGTCATTGATACATTGCAACAAAGAAATGAGAAAATTGACTACTGCCTGGTTGGCGAACCCTCTAGCAGCAATAAAATCGGCGATGTCGTAAAGAATGGTCGCCGCGGATCTCTTGGCGGCGAGTTAAGAGTCAAAGGAACACAAGGACACGTCGCCTACCCGGAGCAAGCGGAAAACCCGATTCATAACAGCAGCAAGGTTCTCGAAGCGTTACTAAGTGCCGAATGGGACAAAGGCAATGACTTTTTCCCGGCGACCTCATTCCAAATTACCAATATTAATTCCGGGACCGGCGCGACCAATGTTATCCCCGGCACCCTGGATTTAATCTTCAATTTCCGATTTTCAACCGAAGTAACGGATCAGGAGCTACAACAGCGTATCGAAAAAATCCTCGATGATCTGGGTATCGATTATGATCTGGAGTGGACCTTGTTCGGCCAACCTTTCTTAACCTCGACGGGGAAATTGCTGGATGCTGTTAGCCACGCCATAAAAAACACAACTGGCTACAACACTGAATTATCAACTGCCGGCGGCACCTCGGACGGACGCTTTATCGCGCCCACCGGCTCGGAAGTCGTCGAACTCGGCCCAACCAATGCCACGATTCATAAGGTTAACGAGAACACAAGTGTTACGGATCTAAATACCCTCAGCGATATCTACGAAAAAATTCTCAGTAACTTACTTACCTAATCAGGCCTTTACGAACAGCGCCATAGATTCAACATGCGTGGTATGTGGAAACATATCCATGGCACCAGCAGCTTCCAGACGGTAACCAAATTGATTAACGAGGATGTCAGTATCTCGTGCAAGCGTGCCAGGATGACAGGAAACATAAACGATTCTTTCGATGCCACGCCCGCCGATCAGTTCCAATATTTCTCGTGCACCGCTTCGAGGCGGATCTAAAAGCACACGATCAAAATCCTGTTTAAACCAAGATCCCTGTTGTGCCTCCTCAAACAAGTCTGCAACATGAAATTGTACGTTGCCAAGCTGATTATTATTGGCATTCGTCCTGGCCATCTCGACCATAGCCAGGTCACCTTCAACACCAACAACGGTAGCTCCGGAACGCGCTATTGGTAACGTGAAATTGCCAAGACCACAAAACAAATCAAGCACACGATGTTGCTTCTCCAGCTCTAACAACTCAATCGCCTGCTTTACCATTAAACGGTTGATCGCAAAATTGACCTGGAAAAAATCCAAAGGTCGCATACTAATCGTTACATCGTAATCTTCATGCACATACTCAAGCGCTCGCGCGTTAGGCGATAACAGAGTAACCGTGTCCGGACCCCCCGATTGCAAATAGATTTGATATTCATGTCGCTCGCCAAAAGCAATGAGCTCCTGTTTATCTTGCGCGGTAAGCTCGCGTAGATTGCGAAACACTAACGCGGTCACGTCACTTAAAACGGCGACCTCTATTTGCGCAATCGCATCGAACACGGATAAGCCACGAATCACGCGCGCCAAACCGTTAAAGTTATGCCCAACCCTGGGATGCACTACTTCGCACTGCTCAAGCTCGGCTAGAAAACTGTTTCTTTTCTCTCTAAACCCAACTAGAACTTTTTCCTTCTTATTGACGAACTTGACCCCCAAGCGCGCTTTCCGCCGGTAGCCCCAGGCGGAATCCCCAACCAAGCTCGGTAACACACGGTGTGGCTCGGTTTTACCGACGTATTTCAAACCATCTAACAAGGATTTTTCTTTATGCGCAATTTGCACCGTGGAATCCAGATGCTGCAAGCTACAGCCACCACATAAATCGAAATGCGCACAACCAGGGTCGACTCTATTTGGGGAAGCCTCTAGTACTCGAGCAACCCGCGCCTCATCATGTTTCTTTCGGCTTGCGGAATATTCGATTTCCACGACTTCACCTGGCAATGCACCGTCAATAAACACAGTCTTACCGTCAACATGGGCGACGCCACGCCCATCATGACTTAGAGATTCGATAGTAACGGTGGTATTTTCCGGGAGCGGTTTTCGCCGCCGTCTTCTGGCCAAGATAAATGCCTAGTCGACTGTGTCTTGAACACTCTGATCAAGATCAGGCGCCCAAGCTTCCGCGAATTCGGAGAGGTGCTGTTTTTCAGAAGCAAGCAACACATCTAGTAGTTGCGTACATCGTTCGTTAAATTCCCGATGATTAATTTCCCCACGCATAAGTTCGAAACGCAAATAAACCAGATAGGTATTCAATACGTCATGCTCACAATAATCTCGAATATCTTTTAACTTTCCATGCAAGAATGCATCCCAAACTTTGCTCCCATCCATGCCCATCTTTCCAGGAAAATCCAGCATGGTCGCAACCATATCCAAAGGCGCGTTAGCGCGCGGCTGAAAACCCGCCAAAACATCCATGAGATCAAGGTGGCGCCAGTGATAACGACTTAGATAATTGTCCCATTTAAAAGATTGGTCATTATTACCCCTTTCCCAATAGCGTGGCGCCTGAATACCGAGTTTCAGTGCGCGATAATGCAATACCGGTAAATCAAAGCCCCCGCCATTCCAACTAACAATAGTTGGCAATTTATCCAGAGCATTAAAAAACAACTGAATAATATCGCCTTCACTGGCAGACTCATCGCCAAGGGTTTTTACCGAAACACCGTTCGCGCTTTCCCAAACTGCAGAAATGGCCACTACTTGATGCAGCGGGTGTTGCAAAAAATCCCGACCGGTTTGTTGTTGACGCTTCGCGAACATTGCTTTGGCGACGCCGTCATCATCCAAACCATCCAGATCATACAAGCGACGTCCGGCCGCAACATCAGGCACGGTTTCAATATCGAAGACCATAACACTCAAACTGGAAACACCCCCGTAGAAATATAGCGATCACCACGATCACAGATAATACAAACAATTACCGAATCGGTTACGCGCTCGGCCAGATGCATTGCCGCGGCTACTGAACCACCTGAAGATACGCCACAGAAGATCCCCTCTTCGACCGCCAGACGACGCATCATCACCTCGGATTCCTGCTGATTGACATCGATAATTTCGTCCACTCGATGCTCCTCATAAATCTTTGGCAAATATTCTTCAGGCCATCTTCGGATACCTGGTATCTGTGAATCCTCGTCAGGCTGCACACCGACGATATTAACGTTTTGATTCTGCTCTTTTAGAAATCTCGAAACACCCATTATTGTTCCGGTAGTTCCCATAGAACTAACGAAGTGCGTAATGCCGCCATCAGTATCTCGCCAGATTTCGGGGCCGGTACCCTCATAATGAGCCAATGGGTTGTCAAAATTAGCAAACTGGTCAAGCACAACGCCTTTACCCTGATCCTGCATCAATAAAGCCAAATCTCGCGCACCTTCCATACCTTCATCACTGGATACCAATATAAGCTCAGCTCCGTATGCCGCCATACTTGCACGTCTTTCAACGCTCATATTATCCGGCATTATGAGAATCAATTTGTACCCAAGCATGGCAGCGACCATCGCCAGTGCGATACCGGTATTTCCGCTGGTTGCCTCAATCAAGATGTCACCAGGTTTTATATGACCCTTGTCCTGGGCTCTTTTGATCATAGACAAAGCCGGCCTATCCTTTACCGAGCCCGCCGGGTTTTGCCCCTCGAGCTTTCCGAGCACTACATTTGAGGTTTTGTTAATTCGCTGCAATTCCACCAACGGTGTATTGCCAATCACTGCATCTACTTTTTTATAGCTCATATTTCACTTTTCGAGTATTACGTTTGCGACGGCATAGCGCTTTTCATCCGAGATACTCAAATGTAATTTTTGCACGCCAACCTCTAGAATAATTTGACTAGCCACCCCTTCTACTAACAGCTTCGGGCGACCGCTGCTTTCATGTTGTATTTCAAAATCTTGAAAAGACACACCTTTACTAAAGCCGGTGCCGAGCGCCTTTGCGGCCGCTTCTTTGGCTGCAAAACGTTTGGCCAAAAACAAGACCGGTTCGGACTGCTGCTTGAGTTCGATGAGTTCGGATTCTGTTAATATTCGTTCCGGAAATCTATTCGGAAACTTTTTGAACAAGTCGTCCACTCTCGACATTTGTACAATATCCACCCCAACGCCAAAAATCGCCATTATTACTACCTTAAAAGTGCTCGCATTTCCGCCACTGCCCGTTCAAAACCAACCATCAAGGCTCGGGCGACAATGGAGTGTCCGATATTCAATTCATATAAATACGGCAGCCTCGAAACAGCTATGACGTTTTCATACTCCAAACCATGACCGGCATTAACTAACATACCTAACTCATGTGCTGTTTCGGCCGCTAAAAACAGTCTATCAAGTTCTTCCTGTTGCTTTGCACCTGATAATTCTGCATATTTTCCTGTGTGTAATTCTA
>CAZUMV010000005.1:0-26630 GCA_964621435.1 uncultured Thiotrichales bacterium
TCACGCTCCAACACATCAGTGCATTGCTGCTGAAAGAGCCCTGAATGAGCGTCTTGGTGGTAGTTGCGAGGTGCCAATTGCCGGCCATGCGATTCTTGAAAAGCAGCAAATATATCTGCGCGGCATGGTCGCTAGCGCAGACGGAGCTATGGTTTATGCGGCAGACGCTAGTGGCGAGAACCCGGGTAATGTCGGCGTTGCGGTAGCCGAAAGTTTGTTGCAACAGGGTGCCGGTACAGTTTTACAGGCCCTGGGATTGCCCGGCCGCTAGGAATGACCGATCTTTTGGCCAACAAAACTATAATTGTCACGCGTCCGGTGGGGCAAGCCGATGGTTTGATTGCAGAGTTTGAACAATTAGGCGCGCGCGCAATCGGTATACCTCTAATCGAGATCGTTCCGGAGCCACTCGGGCCGGCATTACAGCAAGACCTCACGCAAATTCAGGATGCAGATATTTTGATTTGCGTTTCTGCTAATGCCGCAGAAATCGGATTGAAATATTGTCTTGAGTTAAAATCAGGGCTTCCAAGTCAGGTTATTGCTTCTGGAAAAACTACTGCAGAGGTCCTGAGAACCGGCGGTGTTGACAATATCTCACATGGTTTTTCAAATGCGAATACCGAAGAGATTTTGGACCTTCCGATGCTTCGAGATGTTACAGGAAATAACATCAATATTTGGCGTGGCGGAGAGGGTCGCACGCTGCTCGGTGATACACTAAGGGAACGTGGTGCGAACCTGATTTTTGTTGATTTGTATCAACGTATTATGCCGGCCGATCTGGTCAATCAAGTGAACCAAATTACCGCGTCCGAGGTCGATATAATAACGGTAACCAGCGTCGCTGGTTTAGAAAATCTGGTCACAGCTGTCGCTCATGACTTGCCAGTTGTGAAAAAGAAAATGCTGCTTGTTGGGAGTCAGCGAATATTTCGAAAAGCTGTTGAGTATGGTTTTTCTCCAGCAAACGTTATCGTGGCAAAGAACCCCGGGAGCGGGGAAATGTTAGCCGCGATTAAGGCGACGCTACAAAATGAAGGAAAATTGATGACTGAAGACGTACCGCAAAAAGACCACCCGGAAATTTCGAGTAATGATAATTCCGTGGAGCCCGAGGTTGGTAGCGTTGCAGACTCGCAAACTTCCGAAAAAGTGATCGAGTCTGAGCCGCTGGCTAAGCCGGTTAAGCATTCTAGTTCAAAATTCGGGACGGTTCTTGCGACCTTGGCATTCTTGTTGGCCGCGACTGGTATTGGCGGCGCATATTACTTTTACGAAAAAGAAATTAAGCCAGCGTTAAGTGCTTCGGCATCAGCGGATGACGTGCAACAACTGAATAGTAAATTACAAACTCAAACCAACCGCTTAAAAGATATGGGTAGCCAGGTCGAACAGACCGCTGAAGGAGTTTCTGAATTGCGAACCACCGTAAGCGCCGAACGCACGCCATTTATTTTGGCACAGGTCGAACATTTGCTCGAAGTAGCGAACGATCGTTTGACCTATATGAGTGATACCGACACCGCCGGCGCGGCACTTGAAGATGCACTCGGACGCCTCGATATGATTGATCAAACCGGATATGCAACACTGCGTGAGGCGGTAAATGCGGATTTGCAGCGCGTGCGTAACCACGATGATCTGGATGCTAGCGAAGTCCTGTCCGGGCTTGCTACTCTAATTTCAGAGTTGCGACCATTGCCTGGCGATCCGTCGGAGGCCGCTGCATCCGGAGATGAAGAGCTTGAATTGCAGCAAGATGACGGGCTTGCGACAGAGCGACCAAAAACGATAGGTGGTGTATGGAAGAGTTTTACTGACAGTATTACCAGTCAGGTGAAAGTTATCAAAAATGATGATCCGGTCAGTGGTTTCAGTGCCACGGCAATTAACCGGTATAAGTTGGAACTGTTGCAGCTGCGACTTGAGGCGATGCGTTTATCATTAATTCGTAACGATTTGGTTTCCTTTAATACCGAAGTTGTTGAAGCGCAAACCTGGTCAATCGAAAACCTTGAGCACTCCCTGGCACAACCAATTTTGACCGAATTGTTACGTTTGCGGCGCATGAACTTTGCAGTTATCCCGAATTTGCAAAATAGTCTCAGTGAAGTTCGGCGGGCAGTGGTAAAGAGTGCATCGCAAGTTGATAGTGACGAAGAAGCTCAGGCTGTGAACCCGGAAGCTGAAAATTTTTCCCCGATGCGCGCACCGGACAAGGTTGAACTGGAAATTCCAAAGCAAAGAAGTCGTTTGATGCCGCCCTTGGGTGACGATTGTGGTGGCTGCAGTTTGCCCGAGCCGGTAATTGAAGAAGGAACAGCACTATGAAAGTTTTATTAATGTTTATCACGATCCTATCGTTAGCTGCAGTCGTGACGTTATTGGCAATCAATTATCCGGGTAATGTGGATATTACCGTTGCCGACAAGGCCATAAATTTCCCGTTGGTTTTTTTGATTGTCGGCATCTTGGCCCTGTTTCTTGTCTTGTATTGTTTGCTTAGAGCTTTTGCGGCAATGCGTCGAGCGCCCGGTGCGATTAGTAAAAAGCGTCTTGAAGGGCGCAATATTAAAGCGCGTGGAAGTTTAAAGCGCGGTTTTCTTGAAATGACCGAAGGTCAATGGGCCAAGGCGGAACGGTCTTTTACGGGAACAGCCAGCAAGAGTGAAATGCCAATTTTAAACTACCTGGGTGCCGCTCGCGTAGCACAGGAACAAGGTAACTTTGAGCGTCGTGATGAATTATTAGATAAAGCCGACAACGTTGAAGAAAAAGCGGAGCTGGCGGTTGGTTTAACGCGCGCCGAACTTCAGCACGCTAGCGGAGAATATGACGCTGCGTTAACAACTTTAACGGCTTTAAATCAAGACTACGGTAGTAATGAAAAAGTACAGAAGTATTTAGCCAAAACGTTATATGCGCGCGAAAATTGGCAAGAATTGTACGATATTTTGCCCGCGCTACTGAAAAATAAATCTATTACAGAAGCTCAAAAAACCGAATTTGCGGCGGAGACCTACCGGCACCTGCTACAAGAAAGAGGTGATGCGAAAGATCGTGAGGGTATGGATGAGCTATGGAAGAAAATTCCAAAGGCTTATCGGCAAAAACCCACGGTTGTTAAGAGCTATATTCGGCAACTTATTCATTTCGGTGATGCTGAAGTCGGCGCCCCTTTTGTTCGTAAATATCTGAAGCAAAACTGGAGTGACGATGTGGTAGCGATGTATAGCGAGTTCGACATCGATGGCCACAAAAAAGGTCTGGCGCAATCAGAAAAGTGGCTCAAGGAATATCCGGACAGCCCGGGCTTGTTGGCGATGGCCGGTTTTTTGAATGCCAAAGCCGAGCTTTGGGGTAAGGCGCGCTCATTGCTTGAGCAGAGTCTGGCAATCAAGGCCGCGCCGCAGACTTATAAGTTATTGGGTGATGTCTTGATTAAAATGGATGATCCAGACGCCGCCACTGCATCATATCAGGAAGGTTTAAAAATTGCGGTTGACGAAGCTGATGCAGCTTAGTTTTTAGCAGCTTTCTGTTCTGCATTTAGATAAATTTTTTCATTCTCTATTTTCAGCGGTAGGCGTGTGAGCGACTCGCCTACACACGGCCCATTGACGCACAAGCCGTTATGTACCTCAAATTGAGCGCCATGCGTTGCGCACATTATGTAGGTTCCGGTTTCTTCAAAAAAGCGATCTGCTTGCCATTCCAGTGGTGTGCCAGCATGCGGACATACGTCCAAATAGCCAAAAATTCCTGTTTCATTCTTAATCACAAATATATCGATTTCGCGATCATTAAATTTGATGGTTAAGCTTTTGGCGCCGGTAATTTCCAGATCGTTAGTGTGACAAAGTAACTGCATGGTACCAACTTTAATAACGAGTATTCCATTTTAAGATAGCACAGGTAAACCGGACTCCAGAGTTACTTTGGGTTACACTGGCCGCGAATCCTATGACCTAAGCTGCGTGCCAAATATATTCACTTTGCCGTTACAACAGCATCACATTGTTTTCATAATCGTGATGTTAGGCACCTTTATGACCGTTTTTACCGGCAATGTAACGCTCGTTGCGATGCCCGTGATCGCAATCGATTTTTCTGCTGACTTACTTACTGCGCAATGGCTGATATTGGCTAATTTCCTGACTATTTCTGTATTACTTTTGCCAATTGGCAGTTGGTCGGATGTTATCGGAAGAAAAAAAATATTCGCCGCCGGCGCATTGTTGTTTTTTTTTGGTGGTGTAGCGACCGCAATAGCGCCCACTATGGCACTCGTGATCGCAGCCCGGATTGCAGCTTCGGTTGGTAGCGCGATGATGCAGGCTTGCTCAATGGCTATCGTGGCCAATATTTTCCCCAAGGAAATGCGGGGGCAGGTGTTCGGATTGCAGCTAACGTCTGTTGGTTTAGGTTCTATGCTCGGTCCGGCTTTGGGCGGTTTATTGATCGCCTGGATTGGATGGCGACAACTTTATTTGCTTACCGGTGTTTTAGCGATTCTGGTTTTTTACGGGACTATGAAGTTTTTTCGAAAACTGCCGCCTCCATCTGAACAGGATAAGAGGCCGTTAGATCTAGCCGGCTCGATTATTATGGGGTTATTTTTGATAGCCCTGATTGTAACGTTGTCGTTTGGTCCACGCCTTGGTTGGGGCGATCCCAAAATAGTTTTGGGGCAGATATTGTCAGTGATTTTTCTTGGCGTTTTTGTGTGGTTTGAGCAACGGGTGACTAATCCGCTCGTAGATTTTTCGATTTTTAAAGGCCGGCCCGCTTTGTCGGTATCGGTAGTCGCCGGATTTTTACTCTTTATGGGTGCATCTTCAATGCGCATGTTGGTGCCATTTTTTTTGTTTTTTGCGCATGGCTACGGACCACAATTAGTGGGTCTGGCTTTGTTGCCAGCCGCCATGGTTACGGTATTTTACGCGCCATTTGTGGGCAGGTTTTCGGATTCTTTCGGGGCGAGAAAAACTGCAAATCTGGGGTTGATCGTAGCCACAATAGCAATGCTTGGTCTGTCCTTTGTGGCGCCGTCAACACCGGTTTGGACAATTGTCTTCGCGATGGCCTTATTGGCAGCGGGCATGGCGACATTTTATGCGCCAAATAATAGTGCGGTGATGAGTATGGTGCCGAAAAAAGATTTCGGATTGTTTTCCGGCATGCTTAATTTGTCGCGTAATATGGGCAATGTGGTCGGGGTAGCCTTGGCAACCGCAGTTGTCTCGTTGACAATGGCTCGACTTGGTTTTCCACCGAGGATACCCGGCTTAGATGAAGTTGTAGAAATCGCGCACATTGAGGCTTTTGCCCAAGGCTGTCGTTGGATCTTTCGTTGTATGGTGATAGTTGGTGTCGCTAATATCTTTGCTATGTACTTTTCCAGAGAGAGCAATAACGTCGCATAACATTGGTGAGGATGGCCTCTATGTACCAAGCTTGTCCGGTAACCAGGTTGCCAGTTCTGGCCACAAAGCGAGCATCAGTAAAACCGCGAGCTGAATAACTATAAATGGCATGACGCCTTTATAAATTGCTGCAGTTTTTACTTCATCAGGTGCAACGCCGCGCAAGTAAAATAGCGCGAATCCGAATGGCGGCGTAAGAAATGAGGTTTGTAAGTTAATGGCGATCATAATCCCGAGCCATACCGGATCGAGTCCCATAGTCAAGAGTATAGGCCCTACAATTGGCACCACAACAAAAGTTATCTCGATAAAATCCAGTACAAAGCCAAGCACGAACATAAGCAGCATAACAATGATGACCGCGGTTACAACGCCGCCGGGTAGGTGGGTCAGCATTTGATGCACAGCGTCATCTCCGCCGAACCCTCGAAACACCAACGAAAATAGAGTTGCACCAATCAGGATCATAAATACCATACAGGTAACACGAAGGGTCGAATCCATGACCTCTTTCAATCTACCCAAGTCAAACTGTTTGCGCACAACAGCTAATAACAAGGCACCGACCGCGCCTACAGATGCTGCTTCAGTTGGTGTCGCTAAACCCGCAATGATCGAGCCGAGCACCGCTGTGATCAAAAGCAACGGTGGTAGTAATGCGTTCAAGACTTTCGCTAGTGAGACATCATCCGTATTGGATCCCGTTGGAACGCTACCAGGCCTGAACCATGCCAGCCAGATAATATAGACCAAATAAAGACTGACCAGAATCACGCCAGGCACAACTGCGCCCATAAAAAGATCGCCGACGGAAAGTGTTTCAGGAGCAAAGATACCTTGATTTAATTGTGCTTGTTGATAGGCCGACGAGAGTTGGTCGCCAAGTAGCACTAAAACAATTGACGGCGGAATGATTTGTCCCAAAGTGCCAGAGGCGCAAATAACTCCGGTTGAAACACCCGGATCATAACCGCGTTTTAACATAGTCGGTAGAGATAGCATTCCCATGGTGACGACGGTGGCGCCAACAATACCAGTGCTGGCAGCCAGCAACATGCCGACAAGAATAACTGAAATAGCAAGACCTCCGGGTCGTTTGCCAAATAAATCCGACATGGTTTCGAGTAAGTCTTCAGCGATTTTTGCCCGTTCGAGCATGGCACCCATGAATACAAAGAGTGGCACAGCCAATAGAGTTTGATTGTTCATAATCCCGAAAATGCGGCTTGGAAGCGCCGCCATAATCGGGTCAAAAACCCCGAACAGGGTGCCAACCCCGGCAAATATCAAGGCAACACCCGCGAGGGTAAAGGCCACAGGAAATCCAGCCATTAAAACGGCGATGATCGTCACAAACATCAATAGTGCTAACCAACTCATGATTTTCGGGAACCTTGAATGGTCTGCACAGATCTTATGACGACACTAAGGCCTTGCAGGAATAGTAGCCCACCCATTAATGGAATGTAGGTTTTAAGAAGGTAAACAAAAGGCAATCCCCCGGGTTCGGGTGACGCTTCTTTCAAATCCCAGGCGCGATCAACGTAGGCAAAACTAATCCAGATCAAAAAGACACATACCGGTAATAGAAGCAGAACTGTACCGAGCAAATTGACCCAGGCCTTTTTGCGTGCGTCCATACCGCGATAAAAAATATCTACCCGTACATGTTCGTCCATTTGCAGGGCATAGGCCGCGCCGCCCATAAACACCAGTGCGTGCATGTACATGACTGCTTCTTGCAGGCCGATCGAGCCCCAGTTAAAAACGTAGCGTAGAACGACAATTGAAAACGTCAACAAGACGATCAACATGGTTAGCCAACTAAATACCGTGCCCAATGCACGATTGAGTAAATCAATGAAATTCGCCAGCTTGTTCATAATAAAGGGGGATTTTGACGTTGAAGGACTATACCTGAATGCGTAACGAGGCGCATTTTCCTGGATCCATTTTCACCTGTTTACCTTTTACGATGCTATGCAACTGGTATAATCACACTACTAAATTCAGTATGAGAGTTAAGTCAATGAACAAGAAGTCAGTATTATGGATGATGTTGATAGCGCTATTGGTGTTTTCAACCAGCAATGCAGCCGAGGCGTGTACCCAACGTCCTGAGCGTGCCATTTTGGAGCACCTGCTCAACCTGGATATACCTGCTGCTGAAACGATGTTGCAGAGTTGGCCGGATAGCATAAACAAGCGTTATTATGATGCCATGGTTAGTGTTATTAAAACCTACAATGGTGACAATGGCGTAGACGAGGCTATGAAAAAAGTAGCAATCTCAAAACTGGGTAAGGTAATCCGTTCTTCGCAAAATAACTATAGCCGAAAGACGCCCGAAAACTCTTTGATTCTTGGCATGGCTCGAATGTATCGCGCTGGTTTAAACATGACTCTGGACAAGGGTACCAGTGCCTACAATGATACCTACAAGTCTCAGCAAACCTTCAAAGAACTGACCAAAGACTATCCTGACTTTACGGACTCCTTATTAGTAATGGGAATGTTCGAGTTGTTTTTATCAAATATTCCAGAAGATCAAAAAGGCAAAGCCAAAACATTTTTATCTATCAGTGGTAATAAACAAAAGGGTATCGATTTTCTAGAGCGCGCGGTTGAGACTTCGCCGTTGGCAGCACCGGAGGCAGCGCGGGTATTGTTGATGGAAGCTAATTTGGAGGCTCCGGAAATATGCCGTTACCGTAGTTTGGCGCAGGAGATGACCAGCAAGTATTACAAAAATGACCTGCTTAAAATCACCAACAGTATTATCGGCTTGAAGTGTAATATTGCTGCAGCTGAAGGTATTGCGATTGCGCCGGATAAGCAATTTGCTGTTCATCCGGGGTGTTTATAAGTCAGGTTTTTGGTCCCAGTAATTCTATCGAGTACCCGTCCGGGTCTTTAACGAATGCCAGGACAGTAGTACTCCCTTTCATGGGACCCGCGGGCCGGGACACTACGCCGCCGCGCGCTGCAATTTCGTCAGCGGCGGCGTACACATCTTCAACCTCGATGGCGATGTGACCAAAAGCGTTACCGTGATCGTATTGATCGGTATCCCAATTGTAGGTTAATTCAATTGCCGCTTGTTCTGACTCTTTACCGTATCCCAGAAATGCCAGGGTAAAGCGGCCCTCGGGCATTTCTTTTTGCCGGATTAGCTGCATACCTAATACTTCGGTATAAAATTTAATCGATGCTTCCAGGTTAGTTACCCTGATCATTGTGTGTAAAATTCTCATTTTCAACAGTTCCTTTTGTGTGAGCTGATAATGTCACTGATCAGTCCGGATTGGTAGCGCCATTGTTGCATGCGGCGGTCTATTGTCTAGGTGAATGGGGTATACTCAGACGCTTTTAAGAATGACGAAAAATTGCATGGCTGAACCGGAAACTAAATATGACGTCAGCACCTTCCAGGGGCTGATATTTGCGCTCCAGGATTATTGGGCCAGGCACGGCTGTGTCATCATTCAACCCTATGATATGGAAATGGGCGCCGGGACGTTTTGCCCTTCTACCTTTCTTCGTGCGGTCGGTCCGGAGCCATGGAATGCTGCATATGTGCAGCCTAGTCGTCGCCCCACCGATGGTCGTTATGGCGAAAACCCGAATCGCCTGCAGCACTACTATCAGTTTCAAGTTGCGCTAAAACCATCGCCAGACAATATTCAGGAATTATATCTTGGCTCACTCGCTGCAATGGGTGTCGATGCCGAAGTACATGACATTAGATTTGTTGAAGACAATTGGGAATCACCAACCTTGGGTGCGTGGGGGTTAGGTTGGGAAGTCTGGTTGAATGGTATGGAAGTCACCCAGTTTACCTATTTTCAACAGGTTGGAGGGCTCGACTGTAAGCCGGTGACCGGTGAGATCACCTACGGGATCGAGAGAATAGCGATGTATTTGCAGAATGTTGAAAGTGTGTACGATTTAGTGTGGGCCGAATCGTCGACCGGAACAGTAACCTACGGTGATGTTTTTCACCAGAATGAAGTTGAGCAGTCCGCTTATAATTTTGAGCATGCCGATACTGATTGGTTGTTCACACAGTTTGATCAGTTTGAAAAAGATAGTATCCGCTTAAGTGAGCTGGAGTTACCGTTACCTGCTTATGAGCAAATGCTTCGAGCTTCGCATACCTTTAATTTGCTCGATGCTCGTCATGCAATATCTGTGACCGAGCGGCAACGATTTATTTTAAGAATTCGGGCCTTGTCACGAGCGATTGCCGAGGGTTATTACAACAAACGTGAACAGCTGGGTTTCCCGATGTGTGATCCGCAGATCTCTGAAGCGGAGGCTTCTGCATGAGCAACGCAGACCTACTGATTGAAATTGGTACAGAAGAATTGCCGCCAAAAGCTTTGTTGAGTTTGTCTCGAGCATTTGAAAAAGAAGTGCTTAATGGTCTCCGCGAAGCTACTCTTGCACAGACCCCTGAAGTGTCGGTATTTGCTACACCCAGAAGGCTTGCATTGGCAATATCGTCGGTAGATAAGCGCCAGGCAGACCAGAATATCGATAAGCAAGGCCCGCTGGTGAGCGCTGCTTACGATGCAGACGGTAATCCGACCAAGGCCGCATTGGGGTTTGCCAGGTCGTGTGGGGTAGAGATATCGGAACTAGATAAGGTGGCTTCCGATAAAGGCGAAAAATTGGCGTTTTCTATGCAGAAAAAAGGCCGGGATGCGCAAAATTTGATACCTGAGATTATCAGTGCTGCCTTATCAGCACTACCGATCCCCAAACGCATGCGATGGGGGGCGGGTAGCGCGGAATTTGTTCGACCAGTCAAGTGGGTTGTTATGCTGCATGGTAGCGATATCATTGATTGCGAAATATATGGTGTGCAATCAGGCCGGGTCAGTCGTGGACATCGTTTTCACCATCAAGGGCAACTTGAATTCGCCAGCGCTGACGTGAGCGACTATGAAAGCCAGCTTGAAAACGCATTTGTAGTGGCAAGTTTTGATAAGCGTAGAGAAAAAATTGAAGCACAGGTAAAACAAGTTGCCGATAAATTGGGTGGAGAGGCGTTGCTCGATAAAGCCTTGCTTGATGAGGTGACCGCATTGGTTGAATGGCCGGTGGCGCTAGCTGGCTCTTTCGAAAAAGAGTTTCTATCGGTGCCCAATGAAGCACTGATTTACACCATGAAAGACAACCAAAAGTATTTTCCGGTCGTGGATAAAACGGGCACTCTGATGCCGCACTTCATTACCGTCTCCAATATTGAAAGTAAAGACCCGGCTCAGGTCATCGCGGGTAACGAAAGGGTGGTGCGACCGCGCTTGGCCGACGCTGCATTTTTTTGGGAGCAGGACCAAAAGAACTCCTTGGAAAGCCATTTGGAATCTCTAGGGCAAATTGTTTTTCAGAAAGAGTTAGGGACGCTGGCTGAAAAAACCGAACGTCTCAAAGTGCTGGCGCCGGCTATCGCTGATCAGATAGGCGCCGATAAGGCGCAAGCAGAACGCGCGGCAATGCTAAGCAAATGTGATTTGATGACCGATATGGTTGGCGAGTTTCCGGCCATGCAGGGTATAGCAGGCCGTTATTACGCGAGTGCTGCAGATGAACCAGCAGCGGTTGCCACGGCGCTCGAGTGCTATTACTTGCCGCGCCAGGCTGGTGGCGACTTGCCGCAAGAGGGTGTTAGTCAGGCGCTAGCCTTGGCCGACCGAATCGATACCTTAACCGGTATATTCGGGATTGGTCAGAAGCCTACGGGTTCAAAAGACCCGTTTGCTTTACGCCGGTCATCGTTGGGGATTTTGCGTATATTAATCGAACAAGAACTGGATCTTGATTTACACGCGTTGATTGCCGCATCAGCGAAATCATATGGCAGTAAGTTGAGCAATGACAAGGTCGTAGACGAGGCTTTTGATTATTGTCTGGAGCGTTTGTTGGCCTACTATCAAGATCAGGGTGTAGCAATCGAGATGATTGAGGCAGTACGCTCACGAAGACCAGTCAATCCACTAGATTTTGATAAGCGTTTGCGCGCAGTGCAGAGCTTTAGTGAGCTAGAAGCTGCGCAAAGTTTAGCGGCAGCAAATAAGCGGATTGGTAATATTCTCAAGAAAGAGCAAGCGGAATTGCCGGCCGTTGACGCAGCATTGTTTTCCGAAACCGCTGAAAAGGAATTGCATGCGGCGCTACAAAACCTCAATGTCGAGGCTAACGACTTATTTGACCGCGGCGACTATGCAAGCGCACTCTCTAAGTTGTCGAGCCTGAAAGCGCCGGTGGATACTTTTTTCGATGACGTCATGGTTATGGCTGATGATGCCGCGGTTCGCAACAACCGCCTGGCATTATTGCAGCAAATGCGTGCATTGTTTTTACGGGTCGCGGATTTGTCGGTGTTGCAGGCCTGATTCGCATGCCGCTAGTCATCCTCGATCGTGATGGCGTGATAAACGTCGAGTCGCCGGACTATATAAAGTCCCCGGATGAATGGGTTCCGATTGCGGGTAGTTTGGAAGCGATTGCGCAATTAAAAACAGCAGGGTATCAAGTGGCTGTTGCAACCAATCAATCCGGGGTTGGGCGCGGGTACTATACCCATGAAACTTTGCAAGAGATTCACGAAAAAATGATCTCTGCGGCCGTTGCTGTGGGTGGGGATATAGATATCATCAGATATTGCCCGCACACGCCAGATGATGGTTGCGTTTGCCGCAAACCCGAGCCCGGGCTATTCGAAGCGCTAGGACGATTTTATGAAAGATCTTTGCAGGATGTGCCGGCGGTGGGTGATTCGCTCCGTGATTTGCAGGCCTCGGAAGCGGCTGGTGCTCGTCCGGTGTTGGTAAAAACCGGTAACGGTATGAAAACGCTTGCTGATCCGGACCTGGGCGCGAATATCCCGGTGTATGATGATCTGGCAGCCTTCGTGAAGGCATTGTTATCAGGCGCCGCTAATGGCTAGTTCAAAACGACCAACAATTTTTGCCTTTCTTGGTAGTCTCATCTGGTGGGTATTTTTTACAATCTCGACCGGCGTGGTAGCACCCTTTGTTATCTTGGCTGCGCCATTTTCAACTATGAGCGCCTACAAAACGGCCTTACTCTGGTCGCGCTTTAATATTTGGTCGTTAGGTCTTATCTGTGGTTTGAAGTATCAGGTACAAGGGCGTGAGAATATTCCGGATTTGTCCAGCTTTCTAATAATGGCGAAACATCAATCGACCTGGGAAACGCTGGCTTTGTCTTTTACATTACCACCGCACATCTGGGTTTATAAGCGGGAACTTTTATGGGTGCCATTTTTTGGTTGGGCTTTGTGGTGCGTCAGACCAATTGCCGTGAATCGTTCGTCTAAAGTCTCCAGCCTAGAACAAGTGGTAGCGCAAGCGAAAAAACGCATGTCGGAAGGTATGTGTGTGCTAATTTTTCCGGAAGGTACTCGCGTACCCGCTGGCACCAAAGGACGATATAAAACCGGCGCTTCCTTACTGGCGGAACAAACGGCTAAACCGGTGTTGCCAATAGCTCACAATGCTGGTCACTTTTGGCCGCGAACGGGGTTTATTAAGAATGCTGGCTTGATCACAATTCGAATTGGTCCGCTGATCGAGAGCAGCGACAAATCTGCAGCTCAAATAAATACAGCAGTAGAGACCTGGATTGAAGCACAGCAAGCCGAGCTGGATCCGGATGCGGTCAGGCAACTGTCAGGGGACTAGGATAGTTTGTCGCAGTGAGCTAACAGGGGGACATGCTCGCCTTGTTCTGAAAATTGACGACCAACAACCGGCAATTCAAACTCGAAAGTCTCGAGTGTTTCATCTATCTGTATATTTACTATTAACACCCAGGCGAAGCGACGGTCCTTGCCGTACCAATCAGAAGCATAGTGTTTTTCCGGCAATGGAACCTGAAGTATAAACTGGTCTTGGGGTTGGGCCCTCGCATCAGCGCTTTCAACAAGCTGTGCTTGCTTCCATATAACAACAGGACGCCAAATCGTTTGGTATTGATCTATGTCTCTATATAACCTCTGGAATTCGATTGTTGTACTTTCTATCTGCTGCGGTTTGATCGGGTGTTCGGTTTGAAGTGTGATCTGTACTTGTTCACCAAGAGAAAGTGGCAAAGACGTTCATGTAAATCAGTAATCACTGAAACTAAAGCGTGCCAGACTAATACAGGGGTTAATACACGCTGTGAGGTATAACAAGAGTAGGAACATTGATGGTCAAAAAAACGTTAAGCGGCATAAAAAGACCGATACCACGATACGAATCGATCGACGCCATCTTCAATCGTTGTGTTTGGTTTGTAGCCAAATTGTTCGATTAGCTCTGTAACATCCGCATATGTGTCCGGAACATCACCGGGTTGCAGTGGCAGCAACTCCAGATTGGCTTTCTTTCCTAACGCGCTTTCAAGAGTAGCGATAAAATGCATGAGCTCAACCGGCTCATTGTTACCGATATTATATAATCGCCATGGTGCTGTGCTACTGGCCGGGCTGGGTAGTCCGGCATCAAAATTATCATTTGCAGTTGCTGGTTTATCTAGCACTTTGACTACCCCGGCAACGATGTCATCTATATAGGTGAAATCACGGCGATGTTTACCGTAGTTGTAAACATCTATTTTTTCGCCCGCCAATATCGCCTTAGCGAATTTCATCGGCGCCATATCCGGACGACCCCATGGACCGTATACAGTAAAGAATCTCAGGCCGGTGGTAGCCAGGCCGTAAAGATGGCTATAACTATGTGCCATGAGTTCATTCGACTTTTTTGTAGCCGCATACAAACTAACCGGGTGATCGACATTGTCATACACAGAAAATGGAATTTTTGTGTTGGCGCCATAAACGCTCGAGCTACTCGCATATACAAGATGCTGAATATTGTTATGTCGGCAAGCTTCAAGAATATGGGCAAAACCTGTCACGTTGCTGTGAATATAGGCAAGTGGATTATCTATTGAGTAACGAACCCCGGCTTGTGCCGCAAGGTTTACGACGCCTTCGGGTTGGTGTTCTTTAAAGCAAGCGTCAACCGCCGACTGGTCAGCAAGGTCGGTCCGAATATGTGTATAGTTTCTATGTTCGCTGAATTGTTGCAGACGCGCTTCTTTAAGATTCTGATCATAATAGTCATTATGATTATCGATACCGACGACAATATCACCGCGGTTCAGTAATTCCAGCGTCAAGGCCGCACCAATAAAGCCCGCGGAACCAGTAACCAGTATTTTCATAGATATATGCGCTACAGATTGAGTTGTTGCAACCGAATGATAACAGCAATTCAATAGTTCACTGCGATCCAGTGATCATATTTTCTAAATATAGTCGAGTTCAGGAAATTGTTCTATCAGGTCAACCAGATCTTCAGTCTTTTCTTCAGCCACGTGGGCAGAGGTGGCGACCTTTTTTCTGAATTTCAGATATATGTCAAAGACTTCACGTTCACCATTTTCGTATTCAACAATAAAAAACGGTGCGCGCTCGACCCCGAACTCTGCGGCTAGTCGCATACCTTCGCTATCTGGGTCGGATTCTTTGGCCACGATAATCTGGTCAATGGTGGTGAAGAGCTTGTCATCTTGCAGGCGTTGCAATACTTGCCCGCACTTTCGGCAGGGACTGCCATCCGCGAGAATCTTTTTGACAAAAACAACATTGGTTATCCGTTCACTCATCTCGTTTTCAGGCCGCCACAACTTTGACCGGCAGCGCATGCAGCCCACATTCTTTGGCCGTCGCTTCTTCCCACCACCAGCGCCCACCGCGCTCATGCTGATTCGGCAGAACCGGGCGGGTACAGGGTTCACAACCGATGCTAATAAAGCCTTGTTCGTGCAATTTGTTGTAGGGTACCTCGTTGGTCCGGATGTATGCCCAAACCTCTTCCGAGGTCCAGTTCGCCAATGGATTGGCTTTGATTAAAGAATGCTCATCAGTGGAGAATGCTTGATCATATTGCACGATTGGTACGTCACTTCGTGTATCAACACTTTGATCTCGACGTTGGCCGGTTATCCAAGCGCCAACAGTTCCAAGTTTTTTACGTAATGGTTGCACTTTTCTGATGCCGCAGCATTCTTGATGACCGTCTTCATAAAAACTAAACAGGCCTTTTTCTTTTACTAGTGCCTGAAGTTTTTCTGCATTAGGGGACAGTAGTTCAATATTAACATTGTAGTGCTTTCTAACTTCTTCGATAAAACGATAAGTTTCCGCATGTAGTCTACCGGTATCCAGCGAGAATACTTTTACATCCGGATTAACTTGCACAGCCAAATCAATTAGCACTACGTCTTCGGCGCCACTGAAAGATATCCAGGCATCATCAGTTTTTTCAAAAACCCACTTGAAGGCTTCAAGTGTAGGTTGGCTTTCAAGGGATTTAGCATCAGCGCTATAGTCTTTGGTACTCATTTATTTCTCACTAATAATTCGGTTGATAGTGGTCGGTAATTTCTTCGAAAAACGGCAAAAGATCTTCGGCTTTATATTTTTCGTGGGCGCTAATGATATTAACGCCACAGCGTTCAATCATAGCCACATTGTCTTTGCGCGCACCGAGTGCGACTAAATCTCCACGATATTGGAAGCGGTCCCGAAGCTGCTTTGAAAGCGAGTAGGGGCGGCCTTCCAGGTAGTCACTGAAATCCAGTATTAGTGCCGATGCCTTACTCAACGCATCGATGTTTTCGACGATGTTGGTATCTGGCTCGAGCGTAATAGTCGCTTCCGGCATCTGGTAGTCGATTACAACGCGGTCTTTAATGGCTTGCATAGACACGCTCCTTGAAAGGTTCGACGCCGAGCCGATTAACGGCCGCTAAAAAAGATTCGTCGTTGCCACGCAACTCCAGATAGACTTCTAAAATAGCATCCAGAGTTTCTACCACTTTTTCTTTTTCCACCGCAGGTCCCAAACGCTTGCCTAGTGCGGAGTCATTATCAGCTGCACCTCCCAGCGTAAACTGATACCACTCCTTGCCTTTTTTATCGACGCCCAGAATGCCAATGTGACCAGCATGGTGGTGACCGCAGGCGTTCATGCAGCCTGACATTTTCAGCTTGATCTCACCGAGATTATGGAGCTCGTCGAGATCATTAAAACGTTCGTTGATCGTCGCCGCTACTGGAATCGTGGTGGCATTGGCTAATGAGCAGAAATCCAGACCAGGACAGCAAATCATATCGTTAATACTGCCAATATTCGGAGTTGCCAGTTTTTGTTTGCCCAGTTCTAACCAAAGCGCGTAGAGTTCTTTTTCCCGTACATATGGCAAGACCAGATTTTGTTCGTGCGTGACACGGATTTCGCTACGACTAAATTTTTCCGCGATCTCGGCAATCGCTTCCATTTGTTCCGAGGTGGCGTCACCGGGTGCGATACCCGGTTCCTTTAGGGATATATAGACAGCGCGATAGCCATCTAATACATGCCCGCTCTCGACGTTATGGGTTAGCCATTGTTCGTAGTGTTCATTTTTAATCGGGATATTGGATATTGCACTGGATTGTTCCGGGCTTTCTGGTGGATGGGAAAAATGTGCCTGCATCGCCGCTATTTCTTCATCTTCCAGCCATAGTGATTCATCTTGTTTTAGAATTTCCCATTCGGCTTCTACTTCTTCACGAAAAGAATCAATGCCCATGGCGTTGACCAGAATCTTGATACGCGCTTTATACTTATTGTCACGGCGGCCATGTAGATTGTAGACACGCAAGATGCACTCAACATAGGATTTGATATATTTCTTTTCCAGGAACTCGCAGATGACTTTACCGATAACCGGTGTTCGCCCCATGCCGCCACCGACCAAAACCTGAAAGCCAACTTCACCTTGGTCGTTTTTAACCAGCCGTAAACCAATGTCATGCCATTGCACCGCGGCACGATCTTGGTCGGCACCTGTTACGGCGAATTTGAACTTCCGCGGCAACCAGTTGAACTCTGGATGAAATGTCGACCAGTGACGTAAGACTTCGCAATAGGGTCTTGGGTCTTCGATCTCATCAACGGCAACACCAGCCAGATGATCAGACGTGATGTTACGAACGCAGTTGCCGCTGGTTTGAATTGCATGTACTTGTACCGAACTTAATTCTTCAAGAATGGTGGGCACATCCTCGAGTTCAGGCCAATTAATTTGTAAGTTTTGACGAGTCGTGAAGTGACCGTAGCCTTTGTCATAGGTGCGGCAAATATGCCCGAACATTTTCATCTGCTCCGAATTGACGACGCCATAGGGAATCGCGATGCGCAGCATGTGGGCATGGATTTGGTAGTAAAGACCGTTTCGTAGCCGCAGCTGTCGAAACTCATCTTCGTCTATATCACCCGCTTTAAAGCGTTCAACCTGACCACGAAATTGTGCGGCACGTTGCTCAATGCTTTGTTGGTCGGCGGCGTTGTATTGATACATTTTGCGGTACCTTTCAATAAGTGGTCATAGTAAGGGGGAGCGCAGTATAGCTCAATGAAATTCGACACAAAAATAGAAAAAAATACTAATAATCTCTATAATAAGAGAACATTGAATCAATATTTCTTAAATAATATGGAAATAGAAGAAAAAATTACCTTAGATAGGGTTGATAGAGAAATATTATCTCTGTTGCAGCGCGATGCGCGCACCCCAATCAAGGAAATTGCTAAAAAAGTTAACCTCTCTGCGACGCCGTGCTGGAAGCGAATCAAAAAAATGCAGGATGCCGGAATTATTCGTGCACAGGTGGTGTTGCTCGATCCCGTCCGCATGAATGCCAATGTAAATACGTTTGTATCCATTCGGGTGCAGCAGCATGATCCCGACTGGAACAAGCAGTTTGCAAAAGTTGTCAGCGATATTCCTGAAATAGTAGAAATCTATCGCATGAGTGGTGAGGTTGATTATTTAATGCGGGTGGTAGTAGCTAGTATCGATGCTTATGACAAACTTTATACTGAAATTATCTCCAAAATGAAAAATGCCGGATTGACTATGCCCGATATGACGTCAAATTTCGCCATGGAGCAAATTAAATACACGACGGCTTTGCCTGTTAATTTTCCTTACTAGCGCCTGTTTGGGTCATTATTTGTGGGGATCAGCATTTTGAATCTTGAGGAAGGTAGGGAAGTAATCTTATCTGCATCTATGTGCCACGCGTTCCAGTTCAATGCGCTAGTAAATTCAAAATGCTGCATGGCAACGATTCCATGGTATGAAAAAGAGAAATCCGAAAATAGTTTACTTTCGACAATAGCCCTTAACTTATTGTCGAGTATTGCGCATGTCTGTGATTTTTCACTTGAACTACTCGTAAGTGCTTTAGCACACTTTTCCGCTTCACCGGACGGAACATAGTAGGAGGTCGCGTAGCCCATGTTTTGCAATTTGCGTGCGCAGGCTGCAAGATTTTTGTCATCGGGGTTTGTGTTTGGAGGAAATTCAATTAGAAGCCGGTTTTTTGTTTTGACTCTTTTTTCTAACTCGTTCGTCAAAAGGTTGCAGTTTTCCGGGACATCTATATTTTTCGCATCTATCCAGATTGATAGATTATTTCTCTCCGCAATTTCGAGAATTTTATGCATTCCAAGGTTGACGTTTTTGGAAGGCGGATGACGAACTGAAATTTTTCCACCCTCTACAACTACATCAAATTCGAGACAGTTTGAAACGTGTGCGCCTCTGACTGCGCTCGCGATGGTATTAGCGCGGTGGTAACAAATATCGAAATCTTGGCGTTCAGATGATCGAGATGCTACAAATATTTTCGAAATATTGTCGGTGTTATTTACTGCAGCTTCGCTGGTGTAGTTTGTTTTCTGGTTGTTTGTGAGTTCGACAAAGGTTGTACCTTGATTCGTATTTCTCACGAGAATGGGCCTTAGAATTGTATTTTTTTCACCGATTGGCTTGAGAGTATTGGGTTTTATAATATCTCCCCCCAAAAGATCAAAAACGGTAATTGGAAGTTGAGCCAGTGTTGAAATCGCATTCGAATTTGAGAGTGTCTTGTATTTTTCGAATAGATCCGGGTATTGGTTTACCGCAGCGCTATTAAAATATATCAGGAAAGGAACTCTTGCCATTTCGTGAGTAAATCGGGCGGAGTCATGCCCTCTTTTGGTAAAGATAGATTCACCGTGGTCAGAAAAATAGATTAATACGGTAGGTTTTGCTTGAGTCGCGACACGACCGATCACTTGGCTCAACGCATGGTCAATATATCTTATTGCAGCATCGTATTCTTCTACATGACCCAGATTGTCAAATTTGTCACCGGCGACTGCATTAGGGTTAATATTTGAGTAATAGGAATCAACCACTGTCCGATAGGATTCGGGAATGTTTTCGTGGTAATTTCCATGTCCGGCATAGGTATGCAGAAAGTAGATATTACCTTTGGTTTTGCTTGCTTCATTTAGTTTTAACTCAAGCATTGGCAATATGAACTCGTGGTCATATGGACGGTGCAGTGCTGAAACAAGGTTTTCGGTTGCTCTCGAGCGTTGTTTGTTAATTTCTACGCTGAAATTTTTCTCCGAGTTTTTAAAAATGATTTTATTGACCAGATCCGACATTCCATTTTGGCCCTGGTTGCTAATTAAGTACGTCTTTTTTCCACTATTAACCAGAATGTCAACGATAGAGGAGCGGTTTAGATTTTCGATGGGTTCGATTGCATCGGAATCGTCGTTCGATACGCTTAGTGCTTCCAGAAGAGAATTAAATGTATGGGTATGAGTGGAAAGTACATTGTTAAAAACTAGCAATTGATGGTCTGTTTTTTGGAGTTCGGAGAGATTCGGGGTTGTGGCGCGCGGATACCCATAGATGTTCATGTTCAGGATTGAAGTCGATTCTCCAATATAGACGATCAAGTCAAGGTCGTCGTTCGAAAATATGGCGGGTTCTGGTGAGGCCGAAAAATTTCGCTCTACATTGGTCGCTATATCTTCACTTGCTACAAATACATTTTTCAGGTGCATCAGATTAAATGCCAATGGTGAAATGATTAGCAACGCACCAGCAACGTAGTTTATTTTTCTTGCGGTTGAAGTTTTTATGTTGAATAAAAACTGGATGAAGTATATGCCACCTATCACGCAGCCGGCGCTGATTAAAGCTGCGCCCCACCTCAAAATCGAAAAATCGGGAGTCGCGACTTGCAGCAAGGTTTTTACAAAGAATATCGCTTCCTGAACTGAAAAATTTTGCCCTTCAGACAGTGAGTCAGAACCGATTGTGTATAGCCAACTCATCAACCAGGTCCAATAACAAAGAGCTATAAAACCGGCAGCCAATGAAAAAAAAGTGGAAACGTATTTTTTGGCGAAAAAGAAAGTAACTCCCAGAAGAAAACAACCCCAACAAAAGACATACTTTTGTGACTTAATCAATATTTCGTCGAAATTGCGTTCTGAAGCAAAAATTAGATTTGAAATAACGATGATTCCTGAAATCGCTGCAGCAGCGAAAACAAAAGCAGCAAGCCTTTTAATACTTGTTGTTTTCATTATCTCTTGCTCCGATTGCCATTGTATTGCTTGGTTTTGGTTCCCGTTGATGGTAAATCGAAAGATTCGTATATCGACAAAGTATGATCAACGACATGCGACGTCGTATAATTTTCCGAAACTTTTTGTCGACCATTTTCGCCCATCGTTTTGCGAAGTTCAGGATCTTCGGCTAATAATCTGATGGCACCTTCAAGCATTGCGACCTCATTCGGTTGAACGACTAATCCGGTTTGCATATGGTCTACAAATTCATTGCAACCAGCAACGTCAGTCGTAATGATTGCGCGTCCGCATGCGCTCGCTTCAATTAATATCCGGGGAATACCCTCTGAATAGTGTGTAGGTAATGCGACAATATTTGAACGCGATATCAAATCCGGAATGTCGTCACGTTGCCCTAGCCAGATGATGTCTCCGTTTGCGTCCCATGTTTCCAATAGGTTTAATCTTACGCGGTCTTTGGCATCGGTATCTATGATTCCAGCGACAGATAAGTTGATATTCAACGATTGCTCACGAAGGTTTTTTACGGCGTCGACAAGATCGTTGACGCCTTTACTTTGTATTAGCCTCGCAGCGAAAAATACATTGACGGTATCACTTACCGGCTCATCAAGCATTTTGAAATGTTCGGTATTGACGCCAGCCCCATTTATCTTAATCGCGTTCTCGTTTTTCAACCCAATTTTCGTTTTTAGATAATCCAGATCGTGCTGATTCTCGAAAATTACTTTGGTTTGGGGTTGCTTAAGCGCAAACGCATATAAGCAATCTACTGCTTTTCTAAGGAGCCGATAGTATGTTGAATTACTAGAATAAATTAAACCCATACCGGGAACGGTTGCTACCAATGAGAAGTTTATAAATCGTTTGGCAGCGCCGAGATAAATATTCGGTTTTATGGTTATTGAGTGAACAAGGTCTGGTTGTATAGATCGAAGCAACTTCAATATTTTGAAAAACGTACGCGATTCTCGAAAGGGGTTTAAACCACTTCTACTTATATGTAGTTGGTGGGTAGAAATTCCGGCTTCTTCAAGCGCACGTCTATTGGAGTTATCTGAAAAATTGGTGATAACGTGAACGTTATACCCGTTCTTTACGCTAGCGATAGCACGTTCTTTCCAATGCAATAAAAAATACCAGTCGACATTAACAACGTAGACAAGTAATTTTTTATGGGTGTCACTCCCGGCTTTTTGGTTCATGTGACTCTAATGATTCTGGTTCCACCCTAAACTCCTATATCAAAATCGGATTGTGGTGCTCAGGTACTCTATTTAAGATCGTAATTTAACTTTCTATAATATCACCCCATTGATTCGATCGTTAATAATTGAATGGAAATTAGAATCAGATCACGCTTGATGCGACGCGTGTTTATTATTGTCTCGAGGTGTTGCCGTTATGGTAATCAGTGCTTGCGGACTGAATCGGGTGGAATAACCTTTCACGATTTATTGCGAAAGAAAACCCTGACGTGCTTCCAATATTTGGTGTTCAATTTGGCGTATACTCGTGTGCTTAAGCGCGGCATAGAGTTTGCGCTCCCGCCTTTGATATAGATCGGTAAATGCCTGAAAAGAAAATCAAAACCGCAATAAACGCCCAGGAATCTTTTCTTTCTTCAATCGGTTCATCCGCATTTTGGCGAATTCTCGATCGTGGTGTTGGACTTTCAAAGCACATACTTATTGCTTCGATGATAGGATTGAGCACGCAGTTAGATGTTTTTTATATGGCGTTGGCAATTTTGTCTGTCTTGGTGTTTTCCTGGGGTGGCGTGTTGGATGTGGCGACTGTTCCGGCACTCGTACGACTTTCAAAATCCAATAATCAGCAAAAATTTCTTGAGCTAAGTTCGGCTTTATTCTGGGCGTCTCTTTGCTTTTCGTGTTTATTGGCGGTTTTAATTTTCGCTTTTGGTTTTTTATTCGCCCACGTAGCGTTCGGATTTACCGGTGACCAAAAGCAAATGGTGACGCAAGCGCTAAAATGGTTAGCGCCGATGATTTTACTGTACTTGCCATATCGCCAGCTCGGCGCAGTCCTACGGTCGCAGCGTCGTTTTTCGAAATTCTATCAAGCGGAATTTATTAGTGGATTGACGATCGCTATGCTGTTGGTTTTTTTTCGCGAAAGTGAAAACATACTAATTTGGTCACTCAATATCGGTGTCGCTGTGGCCTTTATATATCTCCTTACGTTTGCCTGGCCTGCAGTAAACAAACCAAGCGATCGATTATTAACCATTGTGCAACCGGTGATTGGAATAATTCCGGGCTTGTTTCTTTTTTATGCAACCGCATATATCTTCATTCTATCCGATCGGGTTTTTGTGTCCTTTCTCGCTGAAGGTTCAGTTTCAGCCATCACCTATGCCATAACCCTTGTCACAATTGTTCCAGGTATTTTCTCGGTTTCGAGTTCTTTCATAACAGTTATTTCTGAAAAGGACCAAGCAAATGAGCGTAAAGAGAGTTTCGACAGCATTTTGTCGCTGGCGATCTTTTTTGGTGTTCCCTCAGTGGCAGTATTCTGGATTTTGGGTGATGTTATTGTCCGGGTGTTGTTAGAGCGTGGGGAGTTTACAAGTGCCGACACGCAACAGGTATACCTAGCCATAGCTGTGTATGCACCGATTGTGATTCCTCTTTTTCTGCAGCCGCTAATTGATCAAATTTATCAGGTGGAAAACAAAATTGGCTTATTGGTTAAAAGGAATATTTTTGGCATCGTTTTAAATTGTGTTTTGAACGCGTACTTCTTATTTGGTCTTAAGCTGGGTCTTTTTGGAATTGCCCTCGCAACCACAATCAGTTTTTGGGTGGTAATGATTCTTGGTTTGATTAAATTGTCTTCCATCAACTACACAATTGACTGGGTCCGTCATTTTCGATGGCTAGCCTGGGTATTACTGTTCCAGATTATTTCCTGGACTACCGTCCGTATGTTTACGATTTGGGGAGTACTGGGATCGTCGAGTGCAATGATTAGCGGACTACTCAGCTTGCTAGCTGTTTGTTTGGCAGGGTTTTTCTATCGTGGAGCGGAAGGTAAACTGTTTCGGGATGTTTTGCAGCGCATCGGCCTGACTCGCTCGCAGTCAACAGACTGACGTAACCTAATTTCTACTGTTTGTTTTGAGCAGTTGATCATAAAGTTCAACATAGCTGCTGACATTCTTGGCGATTGAAAAGTGGTCTCGAATCCGGGACCGCGCCAACTGACCAAGTCGTTGCCGTTGTTGCGCTGTTTTGTTTAAAACTTCCTCAATAGCAAGCTTTAGAGATTGTGGCGAATTAGCCGGCACCACAATCCCTGTGTCGTCGATGATATATTTGCAATCCCCGATATCAGTCGCGATACAGGGTACTCCCGCATGCATTGCTTCGCCTAGCACATTGGGAAATGCTTCTCCCCATAAACTACTCGAGCATAGCGTATCCATTAACGGGTATAGCTGTTGAACATCATTTCGTTCTCCGAGTAGCAGAAATCGGCTGCGTAGATCTTCAGGAATCAAAGCCAATAAATCTTTATTGTGAACACACACATCCTTGCCGCACATGATGGTAAAAAATCCGGAATTAGCTTGGGCCAATTCGACTGCAAGTTTCAAAAAACCGGTCTGGTTTTTCATTGGATGAAGCCTGGCCACATGACCGATGACAAAAGAGTTGTCCGGAATGCCCATATCTTCTCTGGTCAGGGCCTGACGAGTGCCGTGGTCTAAAAAGCCGTTAGGTATCACGATACTTTTTTTGTCCGAGAGTCCCAGGTTGCAATGTTGTTCTCTCGACGTGCGGCTGTTATAGATAATGGCATCTACATTTTTAGAGCGACGTTTGTGAGCGTTAATGATTTGCCGCGTCAGGAATTTTTCCCGGTTGGTCTCATTCAGGCTATGGCGAATATTCCACACCACGGGTAGTGGTGTTGGTGAGTGTGAGCGGGCAATTGTATCGGCCGCCAAGTCGCCGTGATACATCCATCCTTGCACGATGTCAGGATTGAATTTCGCAGCGATACGGGAAAGGTTGGTTTTTGCACGGAGCAAATTTATTTTTTTCTGTAAGTTCAGGGCGTCGATCTCGACTCCTAAGTCCATTATTTTTTTTCCAAACATGCTGTCTTTGCGTTCTAGAGAAATCACTTGGCAATGAAAGTCTTCTAACAAACCATTGGCCAACAAATTGAAGAGCGCATTTTCTGCACCTCCGGTGCGCAACCCTGATATTACATGTAAAACTTTTGCACGAGGTTTGCTCATAATGCGCTTCAAACTATTTTTTTGAGGTGTTTTGAAAGATTTTGTGCAACGTTTTTGGAATCGTACTCGGCTAATATTTTCTCTCTACCTGTCGCGCCCATATTGTTGCGTAAATCCAGATTGTCTATTAGTGCGAGCAAGTTTTCGGTCCAGTCTTTGTTGGTGCTGGCGGACAATCCAACTTCATTATTGCGCAGGATTTTTTTATTGACGCCAACCGGAGATCCAACCACCGCGATCTCGGTCGACATATATTGTAATAGTTTGAAAGCACACTTTCCGCGTTCCCATTCTGAATCGGCGAGCGGCATAATCCCGATATCAATATCCGACAATGCGCTTGCTTCGGTACTTGCGCTCCACTGGCTGAATTCAATAAAATCGGGTGAGATCCGCTCGAATCTTGGTCGTTGGTCCGAGATTATTTTGAGCCTGGTATTTGGTCTTTCTTTAAATACGGTTGCCAGGGAATCTTCGATTTGATAAAGATATTTTAGATTGGAGTGTAGCCCAGTCCAGCCTATGCGAACTATTTCCTCTTGGTGCTTGGCTCCGGGTAAAAATCGCTCGGCATCAATGCTGGTAGGTATGATTTCAACATTGGAACAATACTGTTGGTACCAGTCCGCCAAAAATTCGTTTCCACATAAAATCATCTCGCAACATTCGGCGAGTTTTTTGGCAGCCACACCTTTGCGGTGAAGATGGATTGCGTCGTCTACATCCAATACCCTTGGAGCTTTGGTCATGCGCTCGAGGGTGAACAAGGTAGAAATGAACTCCCGTTGCAACAAGGTAACATCTGTTTTTCTTGAAGCAAGTATTCCGGGTATACGTGAAGCAGTCGACCCTACAAACCACAATGGACGAATGATTTTGGATGCGGGTGGGTATTTGCTGATCCTTGGGAATTTCTCATTGACGGTGACCCCATGTTGGTCAAGGTGAGGAAGCAGTGCTCTAACCCTGAATCTTGCAGAGGGAACATTTTCTCCCCCGGTCAACGCGGTTACACTGACTGGACTAGGCGTTGTCATTTGTTTGATGTTCTGGTGGGACTGAAGCGATCAGGTGAAGTTCGTGCCCGAGATCGTCGTGTTTTTTAACCTGACTAACTTCTCTTATTTCGGTTAATTCTGATAAAAGAGAATTTATAGCATTTGGCATCGGTCGCATGCCCTTCATCTTCCGATACATGCGACGACTCTCTTTTTCTGCAAAGCGGGTCTTACCTGTGGTTTTGCATTGGTCGATAGTAAAACCTGCTCTTTTGACCAGCATTGATAAGGACTCGATATTAAAGATCTGCAGGTGGCGTGGCACTTCAAGGCCACGCCAGTATTCCCCCCATTTTTGATGGCCACGACTATCACAATTGGGTGTTAAGAGAATGAGTTTCCCGCCCGGTTTTAATAA
>CAZUMV010000005.1:26640-38717 GCA_964621435.1 uncultured Thiotrichales bacterium
AATAAATGCCTGCACTGCTCTAATACTTTCAATGGGTCGCTAAGATGCTCGATAACATGGTTCATAACCACTATGTGAAATTCACCAGCATTGAAATCATGGTCTTGAAGTTCGCCTTTGCGAACATCAACCCCGAGTGATTTAGCTTCGGCGAAGGCGTCACTATCCAAGTCGATTCCGGTGACCATCCATCCCAAATTTTTCATGCGGTACAATAGCTTCCCTGAACCGCAACCAACTTCCAGTAGCCGATTCTCGGTTTCGTTTGTATCGGGATTTACTTTGGGCGCAGGTAGATAAAAGACGCCCGCTTCGATATCTTTCCTGCGGTTCGGTAGCAGGGAAATGGCGAAACTCAATACCGTAGCAAGCCTGCTAGTGTGTTTCGACACTGGATAGGAATAGTTTCTAGCGAGATAAGCGTGTCGCGCATCTTGCCACAGTTTGGCCACCGCGCTTTGAGGTTGGATAGGTTGGTTTTGCGTATAGTAAATGGAGTAGGCGGCATGCAGCTCTTGCGGTGTCGGTGGCGGCCAGATCATAGTCAATCCGCAACTACTATTTTTGCATTTACAAACGCTCCACTTACCAACGCTGCCAAACAAGTCGTCCCGCGCATTTGCATAAACTATGCGTAGCTCAGAATCGCATGAGATGCAGGTTGAAGAAGGTTCAGTATTCATTAATTTTTGCGAATGATTTTAATATAGTATGAGTTGGTTCGTGGTTTTCGGAGGGTGAAATTTATAACGTTGGCTATGCTTTTTTGGCTTTCGCAGTTAGGTTCCAAAAAATTCGTTCTCGCGACAAGTGTTTGATTAGGTTTAACGGGCTTGTTTAACAATCTGGGCAATGGTTTGATATTACATCAAGTTTGCAACTTTCTCTGTCGAAATTGAATATATGATCTTTATAAAGCTAATATTTGTGATCAATTTCGTTTTCTAAGTTTTCTAGTGAACATCAAATTGTGTGGCTTCTAGTTTGTGATTGCCACGCTGTATCAAGAAACAAATTCTTTGCATTTATTTTTTCCGCCAGCGCAGAATTTGATTGTTGGCTGGCATTGAAAAATCCTCCAGGAAAATCAATCCAGCATCGGTTGCGAGTTCTTGTAACTGATCGAAGTCGCGAATTCCCATTTCCGGATCCTGGGTTTTTAGGAATTCATCGAAGCGCGCATTGCTATCGCTGCTAAATTCTCCGCGATAGTTCATGGGGCCATATAGCAAAAACTGGCCATCTGGCGCTAGGCGTTTACCAACTCCTGAAAAAAATTGTATGACTTCTGACCAATGCATGATGTGCGCGGTATTGGCAGAAAAAATAGTATCGTATTGGTCAGTTGGCCAGTCGTCATTGACGTTTAACTCTAATGGTTTTGGCGTATTGACTAAGTTCGCTTCCGAAAGCCACATCTTGATTCCTGGTAGATTGCCCTCCCGATCAGAGCATTGCCATTGGAGCCAAGGCATAGCGGTGGCGAAGTGCGCCGCATGTTGACCAGTACCACTGCCGATTTCCAGCACTGTTCGGCTATTCTGCAATAGAGGTTTGAGCACCTGAAGAATAGGCTCTTTATTATTTTCGCAGGCTTGAGAAAAAGGTTTTTCCATTAGCGGCTGAAAATCCACGCGAGCATTATCGCAATTGGCAGAATGCACAAGACATTACCCCATAAGACCAGTTCCGCGACCTGGCTTTTCATTTTTTCATCATCCAAATAACGTTCCGCCACCAAGAAGTTAAATACAGCAGGCGGTAGGATGCCAAAGATCAAGAGTAGATTCCTCTGCATATCACTTACGGGAACGAGAGAGGTATACAACAGAGCGAGTATTAAACCGCTTAAAGGAATCCAAATGCCAGCGATTGTTGGCATTCGAAAGCTGAACTTGGGAATGTTGGTTAGTCTGGTTCCAAGCGCGAAAATCATCATCGGAATAGCGATTTGACCCATTAAGTCAATTGATCTATCCAAGGCCAATGGTAGTTGCCACTGCATAAGGTTAAACGTGACCGCTAATATTGCGGCGACAAATGGAGGTCTCGTTAATTGCCGAAAAATGTTAGCGCCGGGATTGGTAATGGCTAGCCCTAGGGAAAAGTGTATAACGCTACTGCACACGTAGAGCATGATTGCTTGCGGCAAAATGTGGTTGCCAAAAGAAAACAATAATAATGGCACACCGAGGTTAGCGGAATTATTGAACATGGTTGATGGCAGGAGCACGCGTCGATCTATATTGAGAATTTTACATAGCGGTAAAGTGAGTAAGCCAACCCCTAAAACAATACTCATTGCACCGCCAATTAGTGGAAGGTTTTCTTGTAAAGACCATGTGTCCTTAGTTAGCGCACTAAAAATGAGGGCCGGTGCAAAAATGTCCATATTGGCATTGTTAATAAATTTCATTTGCGCGTCGTTGCGCTTCGCATACCAATAGCCAATGAAAGCAATTAGCAGGATCGGGAACATAACGTTGAAGATGGTTAGACTTAAATTCATGTTTTTTTATAAGGCAGTCTATCGTTCATATGCTGGACATATTTTTCTATGTTGTTTTTTTCATGCTCACAGTAGCGGGCGATTGCGGGACGAAAATCGTCAGCCGCAACCCAGTGACTCGAGCGGGTTATGGTGGGTAGAAAACCACGCGCCACTTTGTGTTCGCCTTGCGCGCCGGGTTCAAATAGTTTTAGTTTGTGCTCAATACAGATTTCAATGCCTTGATAATAACAAGCCTCGAAGTGCAAGCTATCGTGTTTTCTGGCGCACCCCCAATGACGACCGAATAGCGTGTGATTGCTCTTGTACATTAGCGAACCAGCGACTGCGACACCATCCAGATCGGCCATTACCAGAATAACTTGTTCACCAAGAGCCGCCGCGACTTCATTGAAAAAATCCTCATTGAATACCGGCATGCCCCATTTTCGCTGGTATATATTACGGTAGAATTCCGTGAAAATAGCCCAGTCGGATCTGCTCGCAGTTTCGCCATTCAGTACTCTTAATGTAATACCTGCGTCTCGTACCTTGCGCCTTTCTTGACGAATATTTTTACGCTTTTTTGAGCTTAATAGTGCCAGAAAATCATCAAAAGTTTCGTAATCGTTGTTGTGCCAGTGATATTGGCAATCGTGACGCGTGAACAATCCTTGTTCCTGCATGAATTCTTGTTGGTTTTGTTGTGGGAACAGACAGTGAAAACTACTCAACTGATTGGTTTTGGCAAACTCGACAGCGCCGCTTAGCAATATCGGAAATACTTCTGCTTCACGTTCGGGTAGGGCTAACATTCGCTGCCCCGACGCCGGTGTATATGGGGTGGCGCTCACTAACTTCGGGTAATAGTGCAAGCCGGCGCGATGCCAGGCGTCAGCCCAGGCATGATCAAAGACGAATTCGCCATGCGTATTATGTTTCTCAAATAGAGGCATGGCGCCGATAAGTTGGCCATTTTCGCGTACGCAAATGTGATGACCATACCAGTCCAGATCTCCGCCAATACAACCATTGTTTTCGAGGGCTGCGATGAAAGCATGGTTTAAAAACGGTTGCTCATCCTTAACAAGAGCATTCCATTCCGTGGCTGGTATCTCGCCTATCGAGGGGTGAAATGAAACTTCCATCAGACCTAGTGGGGAATGTTTAGCAAGGTAAGAAGGCCATCCAGACCGGATGCATTCAGGGCGCAATCAGCTTGTTGCTGTACGGCAGGTTTGGCGCAGTAAGCGACCCCCATACCAGCTGCTGCCAGCATTTCCAGATCATTGGCGCCGTCACCCATAGCGACTACGTTTTCTGGTTTTATGCCTAATACCTGACAGCGCCTTTTTAGGTAATCTGCTTTCGCAGTCGCGTCAATGATCGGTCCGTCGATTTTTCCGGTTAACGTATCACTAACAATTTCTAGGTTGTTGGCAAGGGTGTCGTTGAGGCCGTATCGCGCCATAATCCGGTCGGTAAAGAAATGAAAGCCCCCGGATATTAACGAGAATTCTATATTGTTTTCCTTTAGTTTACTCAGCATGAGTTCTCCGCCCGGGTTTAACTGCAGTCGTTCTTCATAAACCTTCAGCAAGGTGGCGCTGGGTAATCCTGCTAACAGGGCTACGCGCTTGGTCAGGGATTCAGAAAAATCGAGTTGTCCGCGCATAGCGTCTTCAGTGATAGCAGATACCTGGTCTTTTAGACCCGCCATATCAGCGATTTCATCGATGCACTCGATATTAATAAGTGTTGAATCCATATCGGAGATGACAAGTTTTACCGCAACAGGGTCAAAGTTCTCCGGTAATACATTGACATCATGTGGCATGATGGCGCGTACCGCAGCGACATCTACTTCCTGATCAACTTCAAAACGAATGCTGTTTTCGTTGACAGTGGGGGCTGCTTCAAAATCGGACTCTAGCTGTTCAAGAATAGCTGGCGCTAACTCAGAGGAATGAATGATTAGAGTGGTCATGCCTAATTTGGGTATTCAAGATGTGTCTATCATAACGGCTTCGATCACGCCTGTCCCGAATATTGCTTATGTCTAAGTCGCAAGTCAGTAATGGTTTGGTGGTCAGAATAGCCTGGCCCATTATTGTGGCAAACATTACCATTCCATTACTCGGCATGGTAGATACTGCGGTCGTTGGCAATCTTGGCCATTCAGCATTGATCGGTGCAATCGCGATCGGCTCATTAGTGTTCGGGTTTGTTTATTGGGGCTTTGGTTTTTTGCGCATGTCGACCACAGGTTTGGTCGCGCAGGCGGACGGCGCCGGTGATCCGCAACAAACATATATAACCTTTTATCGTTCCGCATTTCTTGCGTTGGGCATCGCCGCCTTGATCTTGCTGTTGCAGGCTGTGCTCATTAAGTTTTCACTAATTTTAGTCGATGGTTCTGCAGAAGTAGAGGTCGCGGCTGAAGCCTATTTGCGCATCCGGATTTGGAGTGCTCCGGCAACATTATTGAATTTCGTTATTATCGGATTTTTTTTGGGGCTAGGGAAAACACGCGTAACTTTGTTGTTACAGGTGCTGATGAATGGACTGAATATTATTTTAGATCTGCTTTTTGTATTGGTCTTTCATTGGGGTGTCGAAGGAGTCGCATGGGCTACAGTGTTGTCGGAATATGTTGTGTTGGTGTTAGGTATGGCTTTGATATGGCGGCACGTACCGATGCCGGGCGGGATTGATCGCGGTTTGCTGATGGATTCAAAAAAACTTCGAGAAGCACTTTCGTTGAACAGCGATTTGATGATACGCACCCTGTGTCTGTTATTTATTTTCGCATGGTTTACCAATGAATCAGCGAAAATGGGTGATGATATTCTTGCGGCTAATTCCATTTTGCTCCAGTTAATAACATTTTCTGCGTTTGTATTGGATGGCTTTGCCCTGGCCGGCGAGCGTTTAGTTGGTAAGGCAGTGGGCGCCAATGATCGAAAGTACTTCGCAGCTGCTGTACGAACATGTATGCGGCTGGCAGGAATATTGGCGTTGTTGCTCGCTGTTGTGATTTGGCTATTCGATTCTGTCGCCATTGATATTATGACCAACGTCGCAGAGGTCCGGGTGTTGGCAAGAGAGTTCAGTGTGTGGGTAATAGTTTCGCCGCTGGTTTGTTTTCTTTGTTTTCAATTCGACGGCATTTTCGTCGGCGCGACGCGTAGCAAAGAAATGCGTAATTCAATGCTCATAACTCTGTTTTTATATTTGCTCTGTTGCTACTTCTTGCAAGAATGGTTGGGGAACCATGGCTTGTGGATGGCGTTATGGTTGAGTTACGTGATCCGAACGGTAACGCTATTGTTTTATTATCCGCGCATAAAAGCAGGTATTACGGCCTAGTAAGGTATTTCCTGTGCGCGCTTTAACTTGGTTCTCACAATCCGCCGAACCGACTCATTAACCTGAAAAGCAACTTGTTCGTCATATAACATCCATTCGGCAATTGCCTCTTTCATGAGCACCGCTTTCTCAGGGTAGGTGATCATCAGAATGTCATTGCCTGCCAGTAACGCCATTTTTACCAATTTTAGAAACTGATCATCGGGATAGTCTTTAGTGCTGGATTCAGGGCTAATCCACGAGCGCAATGCGACGCCCCAGAGGTCGTCGGTCATGATGAGTCCATCGCCGTACAACGCGCGTGCCCAACCAACCATTAGATCTGAAAGTACGGCCGGTTTATCATCTGTGTCTGCGAACAATATGCTCGACATCATTACCCCGGTACTGGCTTCGGAGAGCGCTGTAAAACTACTGGTGTTTTCGAGAATGTTTTCGAAGGGTGCCTGACTCACGGCAATATCGTGATCGGAGTTACTGGCAACGTCATAGCCAGGGAAGTGTTTGTTGATAGTCATAACACCATGTTCGGAAAATCCGCTAATAAAGGCGCGCGCGTTGGGAATAATCGCGCCTCCATTTTCGCCAAATGAGCGTGAGCTTTGTTCCATAAACGTATTGCGGCCAAGGTAGTCGATGCTCGGGTCCAGCACAGGCGCCAGATTCATATTGATCCCGATTTCTTGCAGCTGTATCGCTATTTTTTCGGTCAGGTCAGTAATGCGCGTGCTGTCCCAGTCCCGTATTGCTTTAGCGGACGGCACCTTGTTCCAGCCTGGGAGCCGTTTCATGCGATTAACTTTACCGCCTTCCTGATCAATGGATACGAACACTTCGATTTTCGAATTAGTTTGCATACGCTCTAGGGAGGCAACTATCTCGGCTGGTTTCTTGAGCATATTCTGCATGATCAGAACACCGCCAAACTGATGCTCGGTGATCAATGAATCATCACTGAAGTAGACCAAAATCATTTGCGCCGCTTTTTCGGCGTTGCTCATTTTGTAGACGAAGTCATCTATTCTTGTTTCCAGATCGTCTACTTCCGGGTTTTCAAGGTGGGGATTATCAATCGGGTAAAGATCTGCCAGCGGCAGATCTTCTATATCCGATGAAGTTTGCGCTGATGCACAATTGATGGCCAGGCAAAACGCCAAGCCGCAGAATCTAGAGGCGAGATCTCGCCTCTTTGATTTTTTCACTTTAAACCATGCCGTTGGCTAAGCGAGGCCGTTGATCCAGATGTGCGTATAGATACTGGCGGCATACCCGAGTGCAATCGCCCAACTCCATTTGAGGTGGCCGAAGAAGGTGTATTTGCCGTGTGCTTGACCCATAAGCGCAACACCTGCAGCAGAGCCGATAGACAACATACTACCGCCGACACCCGCGGTGAGGGTAACCAATAACCATTGGTTGTGCGACATCTCGGGTAGCATGGTCAGTACCGCGAACATGACCGGAATATTATCAACGATTGCAGAGAGGAAGCCGACCATAACATTGGCAAAAGTTGGTCCCATTTGGCCATACATGAATTCAGATACACCTGCCAGATAACCGATATAGCCAAGGCCACCAACCGCTAAAATGATGCCGTAGAAAAACAACAGGGTATCCCACTCAGCGCCGGCTACCTTCTTGAAAATATCATATTGTCCCGGTGCGCCCACTGATGGGCCCTCGCTGTAATCAGCCATAATATGATTGAGTTCTTCTTCCGGTGCGTTTCGAGCCAAGGCTTTTTTGCCCTGCGTCTTCAAGTAAAAGCCGAAAAACTGCAGGTATGCCAGACCAGCCATCATGCCGACCATCGGCGGTAAGTGCAGGAAGTTGTGGAAGCCAACGGCAGTTGCGATAGTTGCCAGGAACAACAGGATGGTGCGCTTTGCCCCCAACTTCATTTTCACTTCTGCGCCATCCGAATGTGGTTGAACCTTCGGCACGAAGAAACTCATAATGGTTGCCGGGATAATGTAGTTAACTACTGACGGCACAAACAAGGCGAAGAATTCCTGAAACTGAACGATACCTTTTTGCCAGACCATTAATGTGGTGATGTCGCCGAACGGACTGAAAGCGCCACCGGCGTTGGCCGCAACGACGATGTTGATACAGGCGATGCCGATAAATTTGTTGTTGTCACCGCCAACTGCCATTACAACCGCACACATCAATAGCGCTGTGGTTAAATTATCCGCGATGGGTGAAATGAAAAATGAAAGTACGCCGGTAATCCAGAACAATTGGCGAAAACTGAATTCTTTTCGCACCATCCATGAACGCAGAGCGTTAAAGACGTTACGCTCGGCCATCGCATTGATATAGGTCATCGCAACTAACAAGAACAACATCAACTCGGCATATTCAAGGATGTTATGCCGAATCGCGGCATTAATTGCGTCAGCATGTCCGGTGCCCTGACCAACCCAGGCAATCAGGGCCCAAATCAGACCGGCAGCCAACAGCGCCGGTTTCGACTTTCGCAGGTCAATGAATTCTTCGCTCATTACCAAAGCGTAAGCAAAAACAAAGATCACTAAACAGGTATAGCCTAGCCAATGCTTGGTGTGATCAATGGGTGGTAATGACGCATCACCGCCACCGGCCGCCAGTGTTAAGGTTGGTAGCAAAAAAAAGGCCGCAGCGGCCAATACTAAGGTAATTAACTTCTTGTTCATGGGTTTCGTGACTCTATTTGTTTTATGAGGCGCGCTTATTTGTTACTCTAAATACGCGGGAAGATATTACCAGTAAGCCAATAAAATTCCTACGATTTTAGGTTATTAATCCCCGTAATTAGTGGGTTTAAAGCCAGAATACCATCTGTTAATGGAGGCAAAGAGAAACATCCGTGCTTGATCGATCCGCCGTATCGTCGCGCCAAAGATGGGCTCCTTTCGTTTATTGGATAAAAGAGCTACGCCACCGACCGGTGGTGATGGCAGACCTGACCGCTGGACTTACGGTTGCGCTGGTATTAATTCCACAATCCATGGCGTACGCGCAATTGGCTGGTTTGCCTGCGTACGTGGGTTTGTATGCAGCATTTTTACCGCCAATTATCTCGGCCTTATTTGGTTCTTCGCGGCAACTGGCAACCGGTCCCGTGGCTATCGTGTCTTTAATGACAGCCTCTACCTTGCAGCCGCTCGCGAGCGCTAATCCTGAGGGTTTTTTAGCGTATGCCGCTTTGCTGGCACTGCTAGTGGGGATGTTTCAAATCGCGCTCGGTCTTTTTCGCATGGGTGTCCTGGTGGATTTTCTGTCGCATCCAGTGGTTATCGGTTTTACTAACGCCGCCGCTTTGATAATCGCTTCGTCGCAAATGGGGGCATTTTTTGGCGTTAGCGTCGCGGCTGAAGCACAGCAATATTTAACCGTTTGGAATACTGCCAAAGCGGCTTGGTCGGGAGCGCATTTTCCTACCCTGATGTTTGGGTGTTTGGCGTGCATGATCATCCTGATACTCAAACGTATTTTGCCGTCCTCGCCAATTACCCCGGCCTTGCCGGTGTTGTTAGCGGTTGTAATAACTACCGTACTATCCTATGTCACTAACTTCGCTGCATCAGGTGGCGCGGTGGTCGGAGTCATTCCGAGCCAACTACCGGCATTCTCGTTGCCGACTTTTCGCTTTGATTTGGTATTGCAGTTAATTGCCTCCGCGAGTGTTATTGCTCTGGTTGGTTTTGTCGAGGCAATATCGGTCGCCAAGTCTATGGCGGCAGAATCGCGACAAAAAATTGATGCCAATCAAGAACTCATCGGACAAGGCTTGGCGAATTTAACCGCGAGCTGTTTTAACGCCTACCCGGTTGCCGGCAGTATCTCCAGATCCGCGGTGAACTTTGAGGCGGGCGCTCAAACCGGGTTTTCTTCGGTAGTGACTGGTTTGGCGGTAGCGATCTCAATATTGTTACTAACCCCATTGCTTTACCATTTACCACAAGCCACGCTCGCGACGATTATTATCGTTGCGGTGTTGCGTCTCATTCATTTCAAACCTATTGAGCATGCCTGGAAAGTAGAAAAGCATGATGGCGTCGTTGCTATGGTCACCTTCTTGCTGACATTGTTATTTGCACCACACATCGAACGCGGTTTGTTGACTGGCTTGTTATTATCATTAGTACTGTTTGTATATCGCACCATGCGCCCTCGCATCATAGAAATTTCCATGCATGATGATGGCACCTTGAGAGATGTCGACACGCATCAACTCAAAACCTCGAAAGTTGTTTCAGTCATAAGAATGGATATGTCATTGTATTTCGCTAATTCCGGTTACCTTGAAGACAAAATTCTGCAGCTGGTATCAGAACGTCCGGTGATGCGGTATTTGATTGTAGATGCGCAAAGTATCAATACTGTTGATGCGACTGGCGAGCAAATGTTGTCAAATCTTGCAGAGCGTCTTAAGACTGCAAACATTGATTTGGTTTTAGCGCGTGCCAATGCAGATGTAACCCAGCACTTGCGTGATTCGGGCATGTTGGAACGTCTCGGAGAGTTCGGAAACTTTAGGCGTGTACGCGACGCACTGGATTTTATCGCCACGCAAATAGACGAACCACACACGATTGATTGCTTGCGTTTCAGTCAAAAATTTCTGCATTCCTAGGCCCCTAAAATGATCGGTATTTTTTAGCGAACGAGTGGTATTGTTCGCCAGCGGACACCAAATATAGTTTAAAAAACCTATCTTTATCAACGCGTTACATCGACCTCTCGGACTCGCGTTTTTTGTGCATATTCCATAACAGGCCTTAATGCAGGCCACGCCTTTTCTGTGATTACATTCACGTTATTTTTAATCATTTGTTTACTGATCCCAGCTCACGCGCCGCCTATCCTATCGGACCTCCGTACGCGCATATAAGTGTGTACGCTAGCCGTCTAATATATTTTAAATAAGTGAATGGGCTAATGAAAACGCAAATTAAATTACTGCTGCTATCAGTTATAACCATCTTTCTTTTCGGTTGTGGTGAAGCATCGATAGTCGATCCTTCGGGATTAATCAATCCGAACACTACCGGCACGATTGCTGGCGCACCGGACTCTGTTTCAGTGACGATACCGCGTGCCACGATGGGTTTAGGGACCACGCAGCCTGGCTCGGTAACCGGCACTTTTTCTGATGGTTCGATGACCAGTATTACAGCGGGTTTAACCTGGACAACTAGTGACGCGTCGGTAGCAACCGTAGATAACAACGGTGTCATAACCGGAGTTGGTCCCGGTACCGCTGTTATTACCGGCATCGTCGACGGTGTTGGTAACACCGTTGATGTTGAAGTCTTGGGCGTCAACTCGTTGTCAGCTAACGTCCCAAACACAACGATAAACGTGGGTAGCACAGAAACGATTTCATTAGCGGCTACCTATACTGATGCTAGCACTGCATTTATTACTAGTGCAGCCAGCTATACCTCGAGTGATCCATCAGTAGTAACGGTATCTCCGACGGGCGTCATTACTGCAGTTGGTCCCGGCAACGCCACAATTACTGCAACCATTGGCGGTGTGTCTACTGTGATTCCAATTACGATTCCAGCGAACACCAATACTAACCCGCCAGTCTTGACGAATATTGTGGTGAGCCCAAGTACTGCCGGCGTAGTGGTTGGTGCCACACAGCAGTTTAATGCCACCGGTCTTAATTCAGATGGTAGTTCTAGTCCCTTGTCTAATGCCAGTTGGTCAGTGTCAGATATTAATATTGCCAGCATTGATGACACCGGATTATTTACCGCTTTAGCGCCAGGTGTGGTGACTATCACGGTAGTTGAGAACGGTATCACTGGCACCGCTAGCGTGACAGTTACTGCAGCGAGCAGCGGGGCTGTGCCCGGATTACGTTTTTCAGAAATTGGATCAGGTAATACCGGAACTGGTTTTTGGGTCGAATTATTTAACGACACTGCCGCGGCGGTTGATCTTAGTGATTATGGAATCAAAGGGCGCAGTGTAGATAGCCTGGGTGAAATAACTAACCCGACCTTCCAGCTCCCCAGTAAAAGCGTTGCTCCCGGTGGCTATGTCGTTCTGATGACTGATGATATTGCCGGATTCACAGATGTCCTTGCCTATGCGGGAAATCCTAATGTAGAAATACTTACTGGTGCCACCTTTTCATGGCTTGCCAGCGGCTATCTGGAATTACTAGAGGCTGGTGTTACCGCCGACTTTGTTCGGTTTGGCAGTAACACGCAAG
>CAZUMV010000006.1:0-7020 GCA_964621435.1 uncultured Thiotrichales bacterium
CGGTAGACCGGTTTGCCGGTGAGTGGCCTGCCTGTGCATCTGGACAGGCTGTTCAGGTACATGGTTGTGTTAGCACTTACTTTAGTTTGCTCAATGAAACGCAGTCAATGCAAACTCCGACGGTCGATGCTTTGTTTGAAGCGGCGCGTTATTTTCGTGGTGAAAAAGTATTTTTTGGAACACGCGATCATTTTCCGACATTTAATGAAGATGTGGGGCGCTATTTCGATGAAGTTGAGGCCATCACCTACACCTGGCCTGGATATACTGGACCTGAAATTAGCCCCGAGACTTATAATAAACCAGGGGTTCCCGCCAACACAGAACTTTACGATGCACGTGATCGAATCGCTTTCGCAAACAATGGCAATGATTACGTTTTCAGACATTCGGGACCTATTGCTGCATTGGGTTGGCGTTCTGTAAACCGGGCCGCGTTAACAGCCGAAACTAGAGATTCGATTCGTAAATATATTCCTACCGAATTTTGGGCTACAGCAAGTTCTGGTTTATTGCATAACGTTTTCAATCATACCTTCAGCTATGACGTTGCCGAATCTCGTTGGAATTTGTTTCTCTCTTCCATATATAGAAAGAATATTGTTGAGTCTCCCTATACCGACTTTGATGATTTTATGGCGACCACTCCGAGTTTGGCCGAGCTTTGGCAAGTCGATCGATACGGTGACGTAACCGCAGGTGGCGTTACCTATGGGAGTATCAAGGATGACCCGCATTTTGAGTGCGAGGAGCCAGCGATTGATGGCGAATACTGTGATGCGAACTTTAGTTGTCCAACAGAAAATCCTCCTGCTGGTTGCAAGGATCTTCGCTATTTGGAATTTTACCCGGCGAGCGACCCGGGCTTTGAGCCCTATCCGCATGCTGGTTTCCTGCCAGGTGACGTCTGGTGCGAGAGTGAAGCTGTCGGCGGCACCTGGGTTGAGGTAAGCACCATTACGCGGACCTGTGAAATGCGATTCGAGTCAACAGGAGTCTACGATAGCCCGGTTGACGAATGTTCGAATCAGGCCATTATCCTTATTTCGGATGGTTATCCGACCGGTAATTTTATCGATAATGGAGATCAGAACGTCGATCCTAACGCTAGTTTCGCCGACTATGTTTTTGCTGATTATAATTTCGATACGCCTGGTTTAATCAGACGAATGATTCATAACAATACCGACGAACACTGGGTCGCGAATGACCACATACACCGTTTCTGCAGTAGCTTATTCGATGGCGCGGTATTCGGTTCGACGGAGTGGATTACTAACAACGCCGGGGGCTGTGGAACAGAGTTGACTGGTTTTCTCGCCAATCACCAACAAGTAGAAGGCAAAGCGCTAAGTACCGTTAGCACACATGCGATTGGTTTTAACATCGATGGTGTCGGTCAAACCTTCCTGCAAAAATTGACCGAGTCCGGTAAGGGTATTTACGCATCAGCCAATAATGAAGATGAGTTGGTTGAGGCTATTGAAGATATGATTAGCTTGGCGCAAACGCCGACCGCTGATACTCCAGCGCTGACGATTAATCTGGATAATTCCAGTTTGCAAACTCAAAATATTGTATTTGCGCCGGTCTTTAAGGCCAGTGGGAAACCAGTTTGGGCGGCAAATGTGAAAGCTTATTTTTTAAATCCTGAGGTTGACGATGAAGGAAAGGAGATCGGTATTACATTGCCTTACGTTAATGGTGGGTTACGCAGTTTTTGGTCTAATGAGGACACTTTGGTAATTCCCGAAGACGTTGATGATCCGGCACGTTTTACCACTTTACATGGTGGTTTGAATTCGTATTTGTTCCACCCCAACAAAGATTTGTTTCCGCGTGAAATCTATCTTGAAAGAGAGGTGTGGAACGGAACCGGTGCATTCGACAAGTTCTATAAAGTAGGGCACCCAGGTCACTCTCCGGATGCCGCGTATTTGGGTATAGAGGATCCGACGGCGAGCAATTCGGAAAACCAAGACGCCGCCGATGAACTTATGGAATGGTATGCGCAACAACCGTTAGCGGATAGCCTGCACTCGAAGCCAACTTTGGTTACTTATGATGGCGATCATACATTCCCGGATGGTAGTTCGGTGAGCGACCCGAAAATCTTGTATGTCGTTAGTAACCGCGGTTTACTGCATGCGTTTGATGTCACAGATCTGGGAAAAGATGTTGATGATAGCGGAGCGAGTTTTACGCTTTCAAGCAACGCACCTGTAGAAATCGGTGCGTGGATGCCGCATAGCTTGGCCACCAAAATAACGGAACAACACACGGCTGAATACGGTGATGACCATATATACGGCCTCGATGGTGAGATCCGCGTATTTAGAGAACCAGCGAACGCGGAAGCAACAAGTTTTAATACCTATTTGTTATTAGGTATGCGCCGCGGCGGCAATTCATATTACAAAATTGATATCTCCGATCCGGGCGAGTTTGACGTCGACTGGCGAGTAGATACATCTACTACGGGATTTGAGGATCTTGGTCAAACCTGGTCGCCCATGGCAGTGATGAAACTGAAGTGGCCTGGCGATACGGATAAATTTGTTGGTGTCGTTGGTGGTGGTTATGATGAAATTGATGATCTACGCGGCACGTCGCGTTCGGAAACCATCGGTGCAGCGGGCGCGGCACTGTACTTGATCGATATGGATGATGGCAGTTTAATTGCCTCGGTCGGTGGCGCCAGTAGCGGTGCGACCTATACAAATGAAAATATGAAATGGGGCATACCGTCGGAGATACGTGTTATTGATTCGACCGGTGATGGCTATGCAGACCGTCTTTACTATGGCGACATGGGCGGACAATTGTGGCGCACCGATGTCAATAGTGATGGCGAAGTGAGTACCGTTACCCTGACTAACAATGTAATACTTGATGTCGGCGGCGATACCCCCACCAGTCATCGGCGCATCTATGAGCCACCCGCTGTTAGCTATCTGCCGTCGGGAGAAATTGCTGTAGTGGTTACTACCGGATACCGGGCGCACCCTTTGAATGGTGCTACGATTGATCCAGCTACCGATGAGCTTTATCCGGTTATCGAGGATGGTGTCTTTATGGTAAAAGATTTAGGAACTTATCCATTGGGTTTGGTAGATTTGGTGAATGTCACCGATGAATCAGTAGAGCTAGCAAGCGATGCGCCCGGTTGGAGACTTGTCTTGAAAGAAACGGTCTCTGGCGGTGAGGAAGGTACCGGATATATTGGCGAAAAGGTGTTGAGCGAACCGGTTATTTTCAATGGTCGGCTTTTATTTACAACGACAATTCCGGATGAAGGGGCAGACGTCTGTTCGGTGTCAGCAACACAAAACCGTTTTTATTCGATTAATCTATTTAATGCGGGTGCCTCAGGTGATCTCCGTAACAAGGTTACTACAGTTACCGACCCGGGTGATTCAGAAGCGCCTGATGAAGTAGATTCTATCGGTGACCCGGTGCGTTTTATTACTCTGAATTCAACCAACGCGATCGAGTCAGAACTGGCACTTTCGGCTGATTCAGAAGCTATGGGATGTAAAGACGGTATGGCTTGCGGTAACTTTTATGTTGGCACTCAAGCAGTTGGCAAATATGAGCTTACCCCCGGCAAAGTATATTGGAAAGAGACTGGCGTAATCGAAAACGACCAGAGATTTGAATAATTAACCATCCAAGGATGAGTAAAAAATGCATATATTAACTAAATCAAAACAAAAAGCGCAGGGTTTCACAATGATCGAGTTGATGATTACCCTCATCATTGTCGCCGTGATCTTGGGACTTGGAATACCTAGCTATCAATCTTCCGTAAGAAAATCCAAGCGCACCGAAGCCAAAGCTGCGTTGCTGGAGTTAATGGCCAGACAGGAACAGTATTTTTCGGAAAAGCGTGCGTATGCGAACACTCTAAGTGATCTGAGGTGGGGTGGTAGTACTTCCCTGGATGGCAATACTAACGAAGGTGCCGGCAACTATACTGTGGAGATAAGTTTCGATACTGATACAGGTGTAAGCTCGCTTACTGCCGAGGCCAGAGGGGGGCAGGCGAAAGATTCAATAGAGATTTTTGGTTTGGATTCTGTGGGTCGTAAATGGCATAAGCCTAAAGATGGCGACCAAGAAACGGGTTGGGGTAATTAGAGGCTAGAAGGTCGTTCAGTTTTAAATATTTTAGATGATATAACAAAGTCGAATTAAATCGAGGATTTATATGAAAGTCGCACGGAAGCGAAATGGATCATGGGACTTTATTAATAACGTTATCTGGATTTTGATATGAGAAACAAATTAATTTTTATATGTTGCACGCTGGTTTTTTTGGCGCCAAGTTATGCTGATGATTTAGAGGTATATACGTCGTCAGGAACCAATGCAAAAGTACTATTCGTATTGGATGCATCCGGTAGTATGTTATTAACTGATGATGGTCAACCTGCCAGTACATTCGAGAGAACGGCCAATAGTCCTGGAACACGAATGGCGACCTTGAATCGAGCGCTCGCTGCGGTGGTGGATGAAGTTGACAAAAATAGTAAGCTTGAATTTGGTTTGACTTGGTTTGGTGGTATAACGGCTAGCGGAATTAAGTTACCGATGCGTGGTTTGAATTCGCCAGCTAGCAGTCTGCCTAATGTTTCTGTTAATGATGATTTGCCAGGTGCGGACATTGATTTCTCGGAGTTGTTTTTAAATACGGCTAAAAATATTTTTCCTGAATCTGAGTACGCGGGCTCAAATATTTATGATTTGCCGAATGCAGGACTTTGGGATCGAATAACTACCGATAGTTTTGAAATTAATAAAGTTATTGCTTGCGGTGAGACTAGCACCGGCTTCAATGGTCAGACTCTTGACACGCTAACAAAGCTCAAAAGTGCATACATAGATGCAGGCAGTATCGGCTTCGCAGATGATAACAATCCAGGCGCTGGCACAAACGATGTCCCACCGAGTTGGCGCGAGGGTCAGCCAGGTTCATGGACCGCAAAAAATGGTGATGCGGTGCCGGCGACTTGGATACAAAAGTGTCCGGCAGTTCCATCTGTTTGTATGCCGACCATTCATCTTAATCCCGGTACCTCTTTGTGGGGTCCCTCGGAGCAATGTCAAGATGCGAGCGGCGCTTTAATCAAACCTTTTATCGGAGAGTTCCCTGTTTGTAGGGTCGGAGAATTAGTGCAAGTCTCTGCGTGTAAGTCACCCTTTATTGATTTGCTCAATGACTCTGTAAGTTTACAAACGCCTACCGTTGACGCGCTTTTTGAAGCAACTCGCTACTTTCGCGGTGAAAATGTATTTTATGGGGTGCGTGATAAATTTCCGACTTTTGATCAGTCAAGGGGCAGGTATTTCGATGAGCTTACCTCGGTAAGTCATGGTCAACATACCATAGCTACTGGATACCCAGGTAATATGGAGGCCTTAACGGTCATCGATCGACAGATATATTCAAAGTTTAGCCCACGTGATCCTGCAAATCTGTCTTCAGGGTTTTTGTGGGGCTGGCGTTCGGTGAATCCTGCCGCTCTAACTGACGAAACACGCAATGAGACCAGAAAATTTATTTCGAAAAATGATTGGGATGCCAATGATGCGGAGCATACCTTGCGCAATGACGTATTTAAATTTTACTGCAAATACAGCGTTGTATATGGCACGTGGCAATTTCTGGATCTTTCTTTTCATGCTTGCAATATTTTGGATACTACCTATACCGATTTAACTGTTGCAGCGCAAGATAGCAGTAACACCTATGCCGATCTCAGAAATATGGAACTAGGGCCCACGGGTTCTATCCCCAACACGACTGGCGTCTATGATGGTAATTTCGTTGGCGACGAAGAAGAGAATTTTCGATGCAAAATTGAAGTGGATATTGGCGGACGTTGTAATTTTGACAGGGATTGTGACATAGACGGTGGTAGCGCTTCGGAAGATTGTTTGTCTTATACCGAAGCAGAATGCAATGCTCTTGAAAACGGCGTATGGACACCTATACGGATTGAAGAAAAAATTTGTGATTTTCGTTTTGAATCAACGCAACAATACGAGTCACCTATTGAAGAGTGTTCTAATAGCGCTATTATTTTGATCTCTGATGGCAGTCCTACTAGCAATACTATCGACAAAGGTCTTGCCCCGGTCCCAGACAGATCACTTAACGACTTTTCGTTTAACGACAGGTTCCAGAATACTGCTGGAATGATCAGACACATGATCGACACAGAAAATGAGGTTACTAATGTTGCTGCCTGCGCGGGCGTTCAGTCTGGTGATGCAGTACTCGATACTTTCGGCGCTTGCGGGCCGGAGTTGGCAGAATTCCTGGCGACTACGCCGCAAATCGCAGACAACCCGAAGAGTACTATCAAAACCCATGCAATCGGATTTGGCGTGCAGGGACCACCGGAAAATTTCTTGAAGAAATTAAGTCAGAAAGGTCAAGGTATTTATGAGTCTGCTAGTAACCAGGAAGATCTTGTAGAAGCAATTAGAAAGATGATTAGTACCGCCGAAACCGCGACGGCGGAAGCACCCGCCTTGGTGATAAATTTGGCAAGTTCCAACTTGAAATCATCCAATGTGGTCTATGCGCCGCAGTTCAAAGCCAGCACTAGAGCTACATGGATTTCAAACATCAAGGCGTATTTTTTGAGCCCGGAGAGAGATGACGAGAATAACGTGATCGAGTCAACTAGAAAATATGCGGTTGGTGGTTCGAGAAGTTTGTGGTCCGCTGAAGATACCGTTACTGCAGGGGATGATGCAGATGAAGAAGGTGTGGAATGGGAAGACCGGCACGAGCCATCAGGATTGGTAGAGCGACAAATTGCGCATGGTGGTTTCAATACTAATTTAGTGAATGGTACTCATCGCGATATTTACATGGAGTGTGATACAAACTGTGCGGCGTTGTCTTACTACAAACTCAATACCAATATGCCTGACCTAAATGCGCCACCAGCGCAGTATTATGGCTTGGCAAGTGGTGAAGGCAATACTTCTACTGAACAAGATGAA
>CAZUMV010000006.1:7030-16718 GCA_964621435.1 uncultured Thiotrichales bacterium
GAAGCCACAGCCGACGCCATTAGCGAGTGGTTTGCGACGCAACCATTGGGTGACAGTTTACATACTAAACCGGTATTGGTTTCCTATACCGGGACGTTTAATATTGCCAATATTGGTAACACTGAAAACCCTAAAATTCTGTATGCAGTAAGTAATAGAGGGTTGCTGCACGCATTTGACGTGACCGACGTGAGCAATGGTTATACCGGTGGAAATTCAGGAAAATTTATTAATTCTTTTGAAGCGCCGAGGGAGATTGCAGCGTGGTTGCCGGCGCAGCTCCGTCGCAAGGTGACCCAGCAGTATTATTCTGATGGTAATGATGAATTTATTTATGGATTAGATGGCGAAATCAGAATATGGAAAACCAGAGAAAACAACGATGATAAAACCTACTTACTTTTAGGTATGCGCCGAGGTGGTAGTGCTTACTACAAATTCGATATATCTAATCCAGGTCAAAACTTTTTGCAAGAACCGGAGTGGCGAATAGATCAGGGATTTAACTATGATGACAAATGGCCCTACGCAGAGTTAGGTCAAACATGGTCTCCTATCTCGGTTATGAAGGTTCTGGTTTCGAATGGCGCGAATGGCGTAGGTGGTAAGTACGTTGGCGTATTTGGTGGTGGTTATGACGAGAGTGACGATGTTCAAGGCGAAACTCGAGCTTCGACAGCCAATCAGAAGGGTCGCGGTGTTTATTTTATTGATATGAGTACAGGACGCTTATTGGCGTCGATTGGAAGTGGTGATCGATTTACTTACGACACTGATGTCATTACTACTGGTGTTGGTGCTGGGATGAAATGGGGTGTGCCTTCCGAGATCCGCGTAGTGGATTCAAATGGCGACACTTATGCGGATAGAGTATATTTTGGCGACATGGGGGGGCAATTGTGGCAGGTCGAGGTTGGTGTTATTACTGATACTGGCGGTTTAAAAGTCACTCCGACTTTACTGGCTGATTTGGGTAGTGACGATGATCCAACCAAACAGCGTCGTTTTTATGAGCCGCCAGCGGTGGCGAGATTAGCGAGTGGTGAAATCGTTGTGGTTGCGGGTTCGGGTTACCGCGCTCATCCGCTCAATGGCGTCGCGCTTGATGGCGATGCGCAGCTCTATCCCGTTATTGAGGATGCTTTATTCGTGCTGAAAGACCGCGCTAATTTTCCGCTTTCTGAATCTGGTTTTGTCGATGTCCTGACTGCAACTTCAGCAGCACCGATTGATGGTTCAACGCCCGCCTGGAGGTTGCCGTTAAACCGATTAGGTGAGAAGATCTTGAGCGAGCCTACGGTATTTAGTAACCGCATTTTGTTTACTAGTACGCGACCTACTGAAGGAGGTGATAGTTGCAGTATCTCGAAGACCGAGAATCGTTTTTATGCGCTCAAGTTGTTCGATGGTTCAGCGTCAGGCGATTTACTAGACCCAAGCAAACCGGATGAAAGAGAGCCGATAAGAGATGTGGTGATAAATTCCACCAATGCGATCGAGTCTGAAATCGCAATATCGGTCGATAGTAATAAGGAAAATTGTGAACCGGGTAAGGCCTGCGGTGACTTTTACGTCGGTGTTACTGATATGGGTGACTATGAAACGGTCCCCGGAAAAGTTTATTGGAAAGAAACCGGAAAAACCAACACAGACTGTCGCTTTGATGAAGACGGTTCGAGCGGGTGTAACTAGTAGGGCATAGCTGTAAACCAGTAGCGTAATGCATCCGGCCCAGCTTGGGCCGGATGCATTAACTTAAACCTAAACCAACAGCTGTTTTCGTAGTGCATCCGCATCTATGTCAACTTCCGGGTAGTTCATATCCAGGCTTTGCAGCGTTGAACGTACAATCTCGGCAACCGCGAGTCGCATGCTGGGTTTATCATCAGCGGGTATCGCATACCACGGAGCCCATGGTTTGGAGGTTTGATTTAGCAACGCCTCGTACGCTTCCATGTAGTCATCCCAAAGTTTACTTTCTGATAAATCGGAATCAGAAAATTTCCAGTTCTTATGGGTTTCGTCCAAACGACTTTTAAAGCGTCGGTGTTGTTCTTCTTGCGATACGTTTAACCAGAATTTGATAATGACGGTGCCATTTCTGGCCAAGTGTTTTTCGTTCTCGATAATTGACTCAAAGCGTTGTTCCCAAAGCGTTTCGAGATCAGGTTGCCAGGGTAGTTTTTGACCACCTAAATATTCCGGATGTACTCTCACTACCAACACCTCTTCATAGTAACTGCGATTGAAAACCCCGATTCGGCCGCGCTCTGGCAGGCATCGGTTGGTGCGCCAAAGAAAATCATGGTCAAGTTCTTCTTTGCTTGGTTGTTTGAAGCTAAACACTTGACAGCCAGCCGGATTTACGCCGCTAAGAATACTGCGAATCGTACTGTCTTTACCTGCAGCATCCATTGCCTGAAATACCAATAGCAACGAATGACGGTCATCTGCATAAAGCACTTCTTGTAAATCTGAAATATCCTTGACGGTTTTTTTAAGCGCCTTTTTTAGCTCTTTGGGTTTTCGTTCGTTATGAATCATCGTTGCCTGGTCGGCAATGCGAAAGTTACCTGTAGCAGGGATAAGGAAGTTGTGGGCAGACGCGCTGAACATGGTTGTTTTCCGAATTCGTTAAAGTGCCCGAAATACTACCCGATGGTTCGGTCTTTGTCATAACCAAAGCGTTAAGTTATGCCGTATACCCATTGTCAGATATCGAGATACATTTGCTTAGCTTGGTTAAAGACTGTTTCAGAAATCATTAGAGCTTGTTGATCTGCAATAAAACTAAGGTACACTTTCTACGCAGCAGATTTTTAATTACCAAGGGAAACTATGCAAATCACTCAGGACAAAGCAGTTTTACTTAACTACACCCTCAAGGACGTGGATGGTACGGTGCTTGAATCATCGGTCGGCGCTGATCCGTTGGCCTATCTGCATGGGCATAGCAATATCATTGTTGGCTTGGAAAAAGAACTTGATGGTAAATCAGAAGGCGATAGCCTGGAAGTTACCATCGCACCGGAAGAAGCCTACGGCGAGCGTAATGACGAGATGGTGCAAGTGGTTGATCGCGGTTTATTCGAAGGTATGGAGGTCGAGCCAGGTACGCAATTTCAGGCGCAAACGAGTCAAGGTGTGCAGCTTGTAACCGTCATCAGTACGGATGACGATGAAGTTACCATTGACGGTAATCATCCTATGGCGGGGAAAACACTGGTGTTTGAGGTGGAGGTGTTGGAAGTTCGTGAAGCGTCTGCAGAAGAACTTGAGCATCGACATGTGCATGGGCCCGGTGGTCACCATCACTAATTAAATACCGGGTCGGTGCTTTCAGCCGCAGTCGCCATATTTCGTTTGCAAAATCCCTAATATGCTGGTCGCGGCAGTTTCTGTTCGCATAATTCTCGGGCCGATATGGAAACCGGTAAAACCCATGTTCTTGGCCATTTCAATTTCTGCCTGACTTAGTCCACCTTCGGGCCCGCATAATATATCTATCGCCATACCACCGAATTCAAATCCATTAATTCCAGTCGTTGCAATTGGGTCGAGCAGGATGGCGTCTGTTGATTGCGGTCGTTGTTCCAGTAAGTCGGGTAATAGTCTGGGCGTATAAACCCTTGGTAGTATGGTTCTACCGGATTGCTCGCAAGCGCTGATTATAATACCTTGCCAATGCTGCATTTTTTTGTCGAGCTGTTTTGTTTTCAAGCGCCATGGCGAACGTTCGGTTGTCACCGGTTGTATACTTGAGACTCCGAGTTCAACTGATTTTTGAATCGCGAAATCCATTCGATCAGAGCGACTAACCGCTTGCCAGAGACAGGTTTTCAGTGGACTTTCGGTATCGGTTTTTTTGACCGAGCTTATCGATACGACTCCGGTTTTTTTGGTTAGCAGGTCGACGTTGGCGGTCGCTTCCAGTTCTTCTTTACCATTAAAGAGGATAACGGCATCATCTTTCTTAAGGCGCAATACCGAAACAAAATGGTGTCGCGTGCGCTGATCAAGTTCGACACTATGACCGGCAACCAGCTCGCTGGGTTGATAGGCACGTATCCTTCGCTGGCTTCGCATTTTCAGTTCGCTTACGCTAACGTAAGGTTGTTCCAGATTTTAAGTGTCGGGTCAGATTTATTCATGGTATAAAAATGCAAACCAGGTGCGCCGCCCAGGATGAGTTTGTCACACAAGGCGCTAACAACATCAGCGCCAAATTGGCCTAGCGATACTTCGTCATCCTGATATTCTTCGAGTTTTAATCTAATCCAACGCGGGATTTCTGCACCACAGGCGTCCGAGAAATTTGCCAGACCTTTATAGTTGGTGATTGGCATGATCCCGGGGACAACGGGAATATCGATACCTTTGTTACCGAGGTTTTCCATAAAATTAAAGTATGCATCCGGGTTAAAAAAGTATTGCGTTATGGCACTGTCAGCGCCTTTGTCAACCTTGTCCCGAAAATACTTAAGATCTGTGTTCGGCGTTTTCGCTTCAGGATGAGTCTCCGGATAGCAAGCTACCTCAAGATGAAAGTGTTCACCGCTATGCTGGCGAATGAATTCGACTAAATCGGCAGCATAGGAAAACTCACCAACTTCGACCTGGTCTGTAGGCAGGTCTCCGCGCAGCGCAACCAGTCGTTTAATTCCTTGCGCTTTATAGTCGTCCAATAATGCGGCGATTCCGGACTTGCTGGAGCCAACACAGGTGATATGAGGCGCACTCTCTATCGCTGTGACGTTACGCATTTGTAACACCGCATCTTTGGTTTTATTTTGGTCGGCGCCGCTCGCGCCGTAGGTTACAGAATAAAACTCGGGCTTCATCTGACTAAGACTTTCGCAGGCCTTAGTCAGATTTTTTAGACCAGTATCCGTTTGCGGCGGAAAAAACTCGCAACTTATAGCGGTTTGATTAACCATATCTGTTAGTAGCGATAGTGCTCGGGCTTATAAGGTCCTTGCGCAGGAACATCCAGATAGTTAGCTTGCTCCTCGCTCATGACAGTCAGATGTGCACCAATTTTATCAAGGTGTAAGCGCGCAACTTCTTCGTCTAGGTGTTTTGGTAGCACGTACACTTCATTACCATACTTGCCGTCTTTGTCATTCCAGATTTCTATCTGCGCTAGAGTTTGATTGGTGAATGAAGCAGACATTACAAAACTCGGATGACCGGTAGCACAACCAAGGTTAACCAGGCGACCCTGCGCTAGCAGAATAATGCGGTTGCCATTAGGTAAAATAACATGGTCTACCTGTGGCTTTATGTTTTCCCACTCATATTCTTCAAGACTGGCGCAGTCGATTTCATTATCAAAATGGCCGATGTTGCAAACGATGGCCTGGTCTTTCATTTGATTCATGTGGGCATTGGTAATCACGTGAAAGTTGCCGGTCGCGGTTACGAAGATATCCGCCTGCGAACATGCTTCGTCCATGGTTACGACTCGAAATCCTTCCATGGCTGCTTGTAGTGCGCAAATCGGATCGATTTCCGTAATCCAGACTGTGGCGCCTAGTCCTTTTAGTGATTGCGCCGAACCTTTACCGACATCACCATAACCAAGTACTACCGCAATTTTCCCCGCAATCATGACATCGGTAGCGCGCTTGATGCCGTCAACCAGCGACTCACGACAGCCATATAGATTGTCGAACTTGGATTTAGTTACCGAGTCGTTAACGTTAATGGCGGGAAAGGGCAGTTCACCGCGTTCTTGCATTTGATACAGACGATGTACACCTGTGGTGGTTTCTTCAGTAACACCCTTGATGTTGGCAAGATTTTTTGAATACCAGCCATGATCGGTTTCAAGGCGTGCTTTGATTGCTGCGAACAATGCGGTTTCTTCTTCGCTACCGGGGTTATCGAGAACGGATGGATCTTTTTCTGCTTTGCTACCAAGAATCAGCAGCATCGTAGCGTCGCCGCCATCATCGAGAATCATATTTGGTGTGCCACCATCGGCCCACTCCATAATCTTATGAGTATATTGCCAATACTCGTCCAGTGACTCGTCTTTGAAAGCAAAAACAGGTATACCGGCAGCTGCAATCGCAGCGGCGGCGTGGTCCTGGGTCGAAAAAATATTACAAGATGCCCAACGTACTTCGGCGCCTAACGCTGTCAGGGTTTCAATCAGGACGCCGGTTTGAATGGTCATGTGCAAAGAGCCGGCGATGCGGGCCCCCGCGAGTGGCTTTTCGTCGCTATAGCGTTTGCGCAAAGCCATGAGGCCGGGCATTTCAGTTTCGGCGATCGAAAGTTCTTTACGACCCCAGTCGGCGAGACTCAGGTCGGCTACAATATAATCTTCGGCTGGATTCAGCACTGCGTTCATAGTATTTCTCCATGAGCGAGCACCGTTTTAATGAAGCGGATCGTTGAGCCTGACGTGTAACGTTGCAATGCTCCTCAACAATCTTAGGGCAAGTCTAACGAGTTTTTGCTCGGATTAAAACCCCGATGACGCTTTCAAATCGTTAACTCGGTCCGTTTTTTCCCATGGCAAATCAATATCGTCGCGGCCAAAGTGGCCATAAGCAGCAGTTTGTTGGTAGATTGGACGAATCAGGTCGAGCATGTTAACGAGACCATACGGGCGCAAATCGAAATTATCCCGAATCAATTGCACCATTTTTTCTTCACTAATTTTACCGGTGCCAAAGGTTTCCACCGAAATAGAGGTTGGCTCGGCGACACCAATCGCATATGACACCTGGATTTCGCAGCGTTCAGCAAGTCCGGCAGCAACGAGGTTTTTGGCTACATAGCGACAGGCATAAGCTGCAGATCGGTCGACTTTGGAAGGGTCTTTGCCCGAGAATGCGCCACCGCCGTGGCGTGCCATACCGCCATAAGTATCAACAATAATCTTGCGTCCGGTGAGACCACAATCACCAACAGGCCCGCCGATAATAAATTGTCCAGTCGGGTTAATGTGGATAACAGTATCATTGGTAAGCCATTTTTCCGGCAATATCGGTTTAATAATATGTTCCAGGACACCTTCATGCAGGTCGGATTGACTCACATCCGGATCATGTTGCGTGGATAATACTACCGCGTCAATCGCAACCGGCACGTTATCCTCATAGCGAAAGGTGACCTGGCTTTTCGCGTCTGGTCGAAGCCACTGCAAGGTGCCGTTATGCAAACAGTCTGCTTGTTGCTTGACTAGTCGGTGCGAATAGGTAATCGGTGCCGGCATCAAAACGTCCGTCTCGTTACTCGCGTAGCCAAACATTAATCCCTGATCGCCCGCGCCTTGATCTTCCGGTTTTTGCCGATCCACGCCCATGGCGATATCAACACTTTGTTTACCGATAGCGTTCAATACCGCACACGTTTCGCCGTCAAAGCCAACATCGGAACTGTTGTAGCCGATCTTTTTAATCGTTTCCCGCACGGTTTCTTCGAGATCGACCCACGCCGAGGTGGTCACCTCTCCCGCAATCATGACTACACCGGTCTTTATGAGCGTTTCGCAGGCTACTCGAGCATGCTTGTCTTGTTCCAGGATAGCATCAAGTACGGCATCTGAAATTTGGTCGGCAATTTTGTCCGGATGACCGCCCGACACTGATTCCGAGGTAAATAGTCGACTACTCATATGTGGTTGTTCCTGCAAGAATTCATAAATTTAGGCATGGAAGTTTACAATAAGATAGAGCTTGAAACACCGCTCGATTGGTAAAAAAATTTAATTGTTGCTGGCTCCGTCGTAATACGAGAAAATGAGCACGCTTTTTTGGCGGTGTTCACCCACCTTTTTCCGAAAATTATAAATTAAGCAATATTGGAGTCAGCCACATATGCCCGCACGCAAAGAACTAGCTAATGCCATCCGCGCACTGTCGATGGACGCCGTTCAACAAGCAAAGTCCGGGCACCCTGGCGCGCCGATGGGTATGGCTGATATTGCTGAAGTATTGTTCAACGATTTTCTAAAACATAATCCCGATAATCCTGATTGGCATGATCGAGACCGGTTTGTCTTGTCTAACGGGCATGGTTCGATGCTTATATATTCTTTGTTGCACTTGACCGGCTACGACTTGCCGATTAAGGAACTCAAGAATTTCAGACAGCTGCATTCCAAAACACCTGGGCATCCAGAGTATGGATATGCGCCGGGCATCGAAACCACCACCGGTCCGCTCGGCCAGGGTATCAGTAACGCGGTCGGAATGGCGATCGCGGAAAAGGTGCTGGCAGCAACTTATAACAAAAAGGGTTTCGATGTCGTTGATCACAATACCTACGTTTTTCTTGGCGATGGTTGTTTAATGGAGGGTATTTCGCATGAAGCCTGTTCGCTGGCCGGGACGCTTGGTCTAGGTAAGTTGATCGCAGTTTATGACGATAACAATATTTCCATCGATGGTGAGGTAGAAGGCTGGTTTACTGACGACACGCCGGCACGTTTTAAGGCCTACGGCTGGCACGTGATTGATAATGTTGACGGCCATGATCCTGATGCCGTTGCCACGGCCATCAAGAAATCGCAACGCGTTACAGACCAACCGAGTCTAATTTGCTGCAAAACCATTATTGGTTTTGGTTCGCCCAATAAGCAGGGTAAAGAAGATTGTCATGGCGCGCCGCTTGGCGATGATGAAATTGTGTTAACGCGAAAGAAGCTGGGCTGGAAACATGCGCCTTTTAAAATCCCTAAAGATATTTATAAAGCCTGGGACGCGCGTGCTGCCGGTAATGATGCTGAAAAAGCCTGGAACAAAAAGTTTAAATCTTATGCTGTGAAGTATCCGAAACAGGCGGCTGAGTTAAAAGCCCGGTTGAATGGAGATCTACCAAAAGACTGGAGCAAAGCGGCCGATAAACTGATCGCTAAAATTGACAAGGAAGCAAAGTCTATCCCGTCGAGAATTGCTTCACAAAATGCCCTGGCTGGCTTGTTTTCCAAGACGCCGTTTATCGGTGGCTCGGCGGATTTGGCCGGGTCGAATATGACTATAGTTGCCGATTCGGTAGCCATGACACCTAAAAACTCTAAAGCCAACTATCTTTATTATGGTGTACGTGAATTTGGTATGACCGCAATCAATAACGGTATCGCCCTACATGGGGGTTTCATACCTTATGGTGCAACATTTTTGATGTTTTCTGAATACGCACGAAATGCGTTACGCATGGCTGCCCTAATGAAAGTTCAAAACATTAACGTCTATACGCACGATTCGATTGGTCTCGGTGAAGATGGTCCGACCCATCAACCGGTTGAGCAAACTGCCACATTGAGGTTAATGCCCAATATGGATATCTGGCGACCCTGCGACGCGGTCGAATCCGCGGTGGCCTGGAAAAAAGCAGTGCTTAATACCACCGGGCCTACTTCATTGATTTTTTCCCGGCAGAACTTGCAGCATCAAGCGCGCACTAAACAGCAACTCAAAGACATCGAGCGCGGCGGTTATATATTGCGGGATTGCAAGGGTTATCCTGATGCTATCATCATCGCGACAGGTTCGGAGGTGTCGTTGGCCACTGAAGCAGCTGACGTGTTAAGCAAACGCGGCAAAAAGATACGGGTTGTGTCTATGCCATCAACGTCACAGTTTGATCAACAGGATATTGAGTATATTGAGAAAGTGTTGCCTCATGATGTGCTCGCACGGGTCGCAGTAGAAGCGGGTGTAACTGACTATTG
>CAZUMV010000006.1:16728-37360 GCA_964621435.1 uncultured Thiotrichales bacterium
GTCTTTCCGGTACTGTGGTTGGCCTTGATTCATTTGGCGAATCCGCTCCTGCAGGCGATCTTTTTAAGCATTTTGGCATTACTACAGAAAAAGTTGTTGAGGCAGTTAACAGTGTTATTTAGTGTTACCTAATTAATGTACGGAGAATCACAATGAAGAAAATCAGAGTGGCAATAAACGGTTACGGCCGGATTGGTAGAAATATACTACGCGCAGTCTATGAGTCTAAAAATCGTTATATAGATATTGTCGCGATTAACGATCTGGGCGATGCTCAAACGAATGCGCATTTAACCAAATACGATACTGCGCATGGCAAGTTTCCTGGCAAAGTAAGAGTAGATGGTGACGACATTATTGTTAACCGGAATCGTATTGATGTGTTTGCTGAAAGAGATCCCGCTAAACTTCCGTGGAAGAAATTGAAGATTGATGTTGTTTACGAATGTACCGGTTTTTTCCGAACCAAAGCAACCGCTGGTAAACATTTAAAAGCCGGCGCTAAAAAAGTCATTATCTCTGCGCCTGGTGGCCCGGATATTGATAACACCATTGTTTTTGGTGTCAATGATCATACTTTGAAAAAGTCACACAAGATTATTTCCAACGCTTCATGCACGACCAACTGTTTGGCACCAATGGCGAAGGCGCTGAATGACAAGCTTGGTATTGAAAAAGGTTTGATGACCACGATACATTCTTATACTAATGATCAGGTTTTGACCGATGTGTACCATAAAGACTTGCGTCGAGCCCGCTCGGCCACTATGTCTATGATTCCGACCAAAACCGGTGCGGCCGCCGCAGTGGGTTTGGTGTTACCGGAGCTAAACGGGAAATTAGACGGCTTTTCGGTGCGCGTGCCTACTATCAACGTTTCCCTTGTGGATTTGGTTTTTGAAGCTGGCAAAGAGACCAGTGTAGATGAAGTAAACCGCATCATGAAGCGTGCTGCGGACGGTAAGATACTATCGTATACAGACGAGCCGTTAGTATCGAGTGACTTCAATCACGATAGTTCCTCGTCAACTTTTGATGCCGGTATGACTCGCGTAAACGGCAATCTGGTCAAGGCTTGCAGTTGGTATGACAATGAATGGGGTTTCTCAAACCGTATGTTGGATACCGCCGTGGCCTTGATGAAGGCCAAGTAAGCTCTCTTTAAAAATCCGGAGAACGAGACAAACCCCTTGCTCCGGCAAGGGGTTTTGTTTATGAAATCATCTTGTAACAAACATGTGAGGAAATCTAACCATGGCTATAACTGAAATGTCTTCACTTGATCTGAACAATCAACGCGTCTTGATGCGTTTGGATCTGAATGTTCCGATAAAGGATGGCAAGGTCAGCAGCGACAAACGTATTCGTGCGGTCTTACCCGGGCTTAAGTTAGCGCTCGAGCAAGGTGGCCGCGTACTGGCAATGTCTCATCTTGGTCGCCCCACCGAAGGGCAGCCTGACAATGCGTTGTCTTTAGCACCTGTGGCTGAACATCTTGGTGAATTGCTAGGCCAACCGGTACGCTTGATTACCGACTATTTGGCGCAAGCGCCGGTCGTTGATCCGGGTGAGGTGGTGTTGCTTGAAAATGTGCGTTTTAACACAGGTGAAAAAGCCAACGACGAAGCCTTGTCACGCCAATATGCCAAGTTATGCGACATATTCGTAATGGATGCCTTTGGCACAGCGCATCGGGCGCAAGCTTCGACTTACGGCGTTGGTGAGTATGCGCCAGTTGCTTGTTCGGGACCACTTTTAACTGGCGAGCTTAAAGCACTATCGCAAGCCATGGATAACCCGGCTAGACCCTTGGTGGCATTGGTTGGTGGCTCGAAAGTATCTACCAAGCTTACAGTTTTGGAATCCCTGTCAACGGTGGTAGATAAACTGATCGTTGGCGGCGGGATCGCCAATACTTTTATCGCTGCAGACGGCCATAATGTTGGAAAATCCCTGTACGAAGAAGATCTTGTACCGGTGGCCCGATCCTTAAAGGTCGCGGCTAGCGAAGCAGGCGGTGATATTCCTGTGCCAACAGATGTGGTGTGCGGTAAAGAGTTTTCAGAAATCTCGGCAGCCGCTACCATGGCGGTAACCGAGGTCTCTGATGATGACATGATCTTCGATATCGGGCCGCAGACCGCTGAAGTGCTGGCCGATATCATTCGCAATGCAGGCACCATTGTCTGGAATGGCCCTGTGGGAGTGTTCGAGTTTGATCAATTCGGCAATGGCACCAAAACAATCGCCAATGCAATTGCAGAATCGAAAGCTTTTTCGGTCGCGGGTGGTGGTGATACCCTGGCCGCGGTAGACAAATATGATATTGCAGATAAAGTATCTTACATTTCAACAGGTGGAGGCTCTTTCCTGGAGTTTTTGGAAGGTAAGAAACTTCCGGTTTTAAATATGCTTGAAAAACAGGGTGATAAATAAAGTATGCGTCGTACAAAAATAGTTGCAACTCTGGGTCCGGCAACAAGTAGTTTTGATTCGCTTGTTAAGCTCATCGAAGCCGGTGTCGATGTGGTACGGCTGAATTTTTCTCACGGTGTCATTGAAGATCATCGAGAGCGCGTCAAGACTGTACAAGAAGCAGCCAGCCGGGTTGGCCGGATCGTCGCGATAATGGCTGATTTGCAAGGTCCGAAAATCCGCATTAGTAAGTTTAGCGAAGGCAGCATCAAGCTCGCCACGGGCGATCATTTTATTCTGGATCTGGATTGTCCTGACGACGCTGGAGACCAGCAACGAGTTGGCGTTACCTATAAAGATTTGGCCGCAGATCTCAATTCTGAAGATGTATTGCTATTAGACGATGGCAGGATCGTACTGGGTGTCGAGTCTATCGAAGGGCAGCAAATTCATACCAGGGTTATTAGCGGCGGGCGTTTGTCAGATAATAAAGGGATTAACCGGCGGGGTGGGGGTTTGTCAGCTGATGCTTTGACCGATAAAGATCGTGCTGACATAAAAGTCGCAGCAGAACTTGATGTCGACTATATAGCGATTTCATTTCCGCGTACGGCCGCAGATGTAAACCTGGCGCGCGACTTGCTTCGGCAAGCCGGTGGTGATGCTGGCGTCATTGCGAAAATAGAGCGTGCCGAGGCCATGGATCGCATTGATGAAATTATCGATGCATCAGATGCGATTATGATCGCCAGAGGTGATTTGGGAGTGGAGATTGGCGATGCCGAGTTACCAGCTGCACAAAAACTATTAATCGAAAGAGCGCGTGAAAGAGATACCGTGGTTATCACTGCCACGCAAATGATGGAGTCGATGATAAATAGTCCATTGCCGACGCGGGCCGAAGTTTTTGACGTGGCGAATGCTGTTATTGATGGTACCGATGCGGTTATGTTATCCGGGGAAACTGCAATTGGAGAATACCCGGCTCAAGTGGTCGCGGCGATGGCCGGTATTTGCGAAAGCGCTGAAGATCAAAGAGTGCTGGATGGCAAAAGCCATCGCATTAATCGAAAGTTTCATCGCGTTGATGAAGCCATCGCGATGGCATCGATGTATACCGCTAATCACTTGGATATAAAGGTTATTGCGGCGTTGACGGAATCTGGCGCCACGACACTCTGGATGTCTCGAATTAGTTCCGGTATTTCTATTTATGCTTTATCGGGAGAGCATAAAACACTACGAAAAGTGAAACTCTATCGTGGCGTATATCCGGTTTATTTTCCGGTCCGCTCAAAATCGCATAGCGAAACAGATATCAATGTGGTCAACCATTTGCTCGAGCGTGGCGTGGTGAATACTGATGATAGTATGTTGATTACCAAGGGTGATTTAGTTGGTGATGTTGGTGGTACAAATATCCTGAAAATTGTGAAAGTTGCCAACCTGGCGAACTAATTCAATCGTGAACTGTGTCCAATAGTTTTGTAATAATTACAAAATGTTCACGTTTCATGCCGCTGTATGACCAAATTTACGCTAAAATTTGGTCATACAATAATTATCTAAAGAGGACTCACGAATGCCATTGATCTCAATGCGTCAATTACTCGATCACGCCGCCGACAACGCCTACGGCATGCCAGCGTTTAACGTGAATAATCTGGAACAAGTGCAGGCGATTATGCAGGCCGCTGATGAAACCAATAGTCCTGTGCTTATGCAGGGTTCAGCCGGCGCTCGTGCCTATGCGGGTGAACCATTTATTCGCCATCTTATTCAGGCGGCGGTTGAGCAGTACCCGCACTTGCCAGTGGTTATGCATCAGGATCATGGCGCCGAGCCAGCCGTATGTTTACGTTCAATCCAATCCGGTTTTACATCGGTAATGATGGATGGCTCGTTGATGTCGGACATGAAGACACCCGGTACTTTCGAATATAACGTCGATGTCACCAAAACGGTTGTTGATATTGCCCACGCCGGCGGGGTTTCGGTAGAGGGAGAGCTGGGTTGTCTTGGCTCGCTGGAAACCGGCATGATGGGGGAAGAAGACGGCCATGGCGCTGAAGGAAAACTGGATATGGATATGCTGTTAACGGATGCAGATGAAGCAGCAGACTTTGTCAAGCAAACCGGCGTTGATGCCTTGGCAATCGCTATTGGTACTTCGCACGGCGCCTACAAGTTCAGTAAAAAACCAACCGGTGATATTTTGCGAATAGACCGTATTAAGGAAATCCACGCTCGTATCCCGGACACACACTTGGTTATGCATGGTTCCTCGGCAGTACCACAGGAGTGGTTGAAAACTATAAATGATCACGGTGGCGATATGGGTAAGACCTACGGCGTCCCGGTTGAAGAAGTGCAGGAAGGGATTAAGCATGGTGTTCGCAAGGTTAATATAGATACTGATTTGAGAATGGCGTCCACAGGTTCAATACGAAAATACTTCAATGATGTGCCGGACGCGTTTGATCCGCGTAAGTTCCTGGGTGAAGCGCGCAATGCCATGAAAGAGATTTGTAAAGCCCGCTATCTAGCCTTTGGCTGTGAAAATATGGCCGACAAAATCAAGCCAATTTCATTGGAAGTTATGGGCGAACGTTATCGGAGTGGCGAGTTGGACCCAAAGGTCAATTAGGTTACAGCGACTGCAAGATCGTTTGATATGATCTTGTAGTTTTCCAGTTCAACACAAAAACTGTAGTTATTATCCATTTGTAGCCGAACCGTATAAGGTTCAGTTAGAATATGTCTGTGGCATCATTAATTTTTAAAAAATCAGGTGGTTTATAAACGTCGTTATGGATGCTTTTATACTTCATTACGTTGCTAATCGGTGATCAGCAATTATCCAGCATGGTTATTAAACAATCGTGCCCTGATTATGATCCTGTCGGTCGCCTTGACCGTTGTTGCAGCTTATGGCGTGGGCCGCATCGGTCTTGAAAATGACTATCGCATTTTTTTTAGTGAAGATAATCCCCAGTTAACCACTTTTAATCAACTCCAGGACACCTACACTAAAAGTGACAATGTACTGGTTATGTTATTGCCAAAGTCAGGCGATGTTTTCGAACCCATAGTTATTCAGGCAATAGCGGAGTTAACAGAGCAATCCTGGCAAATTCCGTATTCTAGACGGGTCGACTCGCTGACTAACTTTCAGCACAGTTATGCCGAGGATGACGACTTAATCGTTGATGATCTGATCTCGGATTTCTCTAGTATTGAACAAGCCGACCTCGATCGAGCCAAGGCCGTGGCAATTTCGGAACCCGAATTGGTGAATCGCCTGGTCTCTGCCGGTGGCCACGCTGCTGGCGTCAATATCACACTCGAACTACCCTTGCTAGAACCGTTGAAAGAACCCAAGGAAGTAATGCGGGCAAGTGCAGCAATGCTTGATGACTTTCGGGATCGTTATCCCGATATAGATTTTCACGTTAGTGGTGTTATACCGCTGAATGATGCTTTTTCGGAATATGCCAGAGGTGATCTTAAAAACTTATCACCTGTTATGTTGTTGGTGATCGCATTATGTTTGTGGTTTTTGTACCGCTCAATATCATTAGTAGTGGTCAGTTTTTTGATGATCGCATTGGCAATTATTTCCGCATTGGGCATCACGGGTTGGTTGGGAATCAATATTAATTCTGTTTCAATGATGGCGCCAACCATTATCATTACCATTGCAGTAGCTGATGCTGTACACATTATTATTTCGGTGCAACAATTCATGCGCGCGGGCATGGATAAAGCAGCTGCTGTAACGAAAAGTCTGCAAGTAAATTTTGGTCCTGTGCTAATTACTTCAATTACCACAGCGATCGGGTTTTTAGCGCTAAACTTTAGCGATTCACCGCCGTTGCGAGAACTCGGTACCATTGTTGCGATTGGGGTAGCTGCGGCTTTTGTGTTTAGTGTAAGTCTGTTGCCGGCGTTAATCGTCTTGTTACCGTTACGAACTTATCGGAATAACAATACTGATCCCGGGGTACTTGCTCGCCTTGCCGACCTGGTTATTAATAATTATCGTAAGCTATTGATGTTACTTGCGATCTTGGTTGTAGTTGTTGGTTGGCAAATCAAGCGTATTGAATTAAGCGACGTGTTTGTAAACTATTTTGATGAAAGTACCCAGATCCGTCAGGATTCAGACGCGATTATTAAAAATCTAACTGGCGTCTATTCCCATAATTATTCTTTTAGCGCGCCCGGCGTAGTTACCGAACCAGAATTTTTATCCCAATTGGATCGCTTCGCGCAGTGGTTGGAAATGCAGCCTGAGGTTAAATATGTGTCGGTGGTTACGAATACCTTAAAGAGGCTAAACAAAAATTTAAATGCTGATAACTCGGATTTTTATCGGCTACCAGAGAATCAAGAGCAGGCTGCGCAGTTTCTTTTATTGTACGAAATTTCATTGCCATTTGGATTTGATTTGACTAATCACGTTAATCTCCCCAAGACTGCAACCAAAGTTGGTGTGAATATTGACACGTTGAGTAGTCGCGAAATCAATGCCTTTGAAGAGCGTGCCCAAACCTGGTTGCAGGCAGAAACGCCGCTACTTCGTTCGACTGGCGCCGGGCCTGCTACGATGTTCGCGCAAATTAGTTATCGAAATGTTGCAAGCATGTTGACCGGAACCTTAGTGGCGTTGTTACTTATTTCTTTGATTTTAGTATTCGCATTGAAATCCCTGCGGCTTGGTATTATTAGTTTAGTGCCCAATTTAACACCCGCTATTGTGGCTTTTGGTATTTGGGGGTTGATACATGGTGTTGTAGGTTTGGCCACTTCGGTGGTGGCAGCTGTTACCCTTGGAATTGTGGTCGACGATACAGTTCACTTTCTGAGTAAATATAAAAAAGCACGCAGCGAAAAAGGCTACTCGCCGGAAGCTGCCATTCGGTACTCATTTGATACCGTTGGCGCAGCGATTTTTGTGAACACGACTGTATTGGTGCTAGGCTTCCTGGTACTGACATTTTCCCATTTTGCTATTAATGCTGAAATGGGGCTATTAACGGCGATCACTATCGGGGTTGCGCTAATTCTGGATTTTTTGTTACTACCGCCATTATTATTACTTTTTGACCGTGAAAAGCCCGCGTTGGCCCCATCTGTAAGCCAATAATACGGAATGTTTTGGTGTTTTAGAGGTCGGAGTGTTAACGCGAGAGCTTTGAATATGAATATAAAGACAGTTATTTTTCAATTAGTGTTTTGCATGCTGTTAACGCCTATTGCATTGGCCCAGTCAGCCGAGCAGCGCGGCTTAGAGATCGCTCAGGGCCTGGATGAGTGGAATTCGAGATTTGGCGATGTTAGTGCCAACCTGCGCATGATTTTACGCGATCAAAACGGCAATCAAGTTGAGCGCAAACTCCGTTCCAAACGATTGGAAGTTGAAGCAGATGGCGACAAAGTACTATTAGTATTTCAGGCGCCCGCCGATATTCGTAACACCGCTCTACTAAGCCACACTCATAGCGTTCGAGCAGACGACCAATGGTTGTTTTTACCCTCTTTAAAACGCGTCAAGAGAATCTCTTCGAAAAATAAATCCGGACCATTTGTTGGTAGCGAGTTTGCCTTTGAAGACTTATCTTCACAAGAAGTCGAAAAGTACACCTATAAACTGTTGGGTACCGATCGTTGTGAACAATTCCGTTGTTATGTATTGGAGCGGTACCCAACCTATGAGCACTCAGGTTACAGTAAGCAGATCCTTTGGGTTGAAACCGAGCAGTTTCGGGTTTACCGGACGGATTTTTATGATCGAAAAAACGCCAAGTTGAAAACCCTTGCATTTGAAGGCTATCAGCAATATCTGGACCATTATTGGAAGCCTTCCAAAATGACCATGACCAATCACCAAACCAAAAAATCTACGATACTCGAGTGGAGTGATTACAAATTTCGTTCTGGTTTGACCGCGCGTGATTTTGTTAAGGATAAATTAAGTCTGCAGCGTTGATTTTGATTGCCCGGCCGGGTAGTAAATCTGTAATAATAAGCACCATGTTGCGACATCCTATTTTTATTGCATTTTTGGTGTGGCTGTTGAGTAGCATCGGCAGTACTGTCAGTGCCGACATCAGCGGCCAAATTGTCGCCGAAGCCCGCTACTTTCCTGAACAACCTCTATTTCCTACCCAGGAAGAGTTTTACAGTTCGATCTCGGCGGAAGTGGAGTACTTTACGCCATTGTTCGGTAATGAAGATTTCACACTTACCGTCAGGCCATTTTTCAGATACGACCAATTCGATGACGAACGCACGCATGCCGATTTGCGAGAGTTCATGTTCTCTTATAGCAGTGGTGATTGGGAGTGGCGTATTGGCGTTGGTAAAGTGTTTTGGGGCGTTACCGAGTCGCAACACCTGGTCGATATCATCAATCAGACTGATTTTGTCGAAGATATAGATAGCGAAGATAAGCTCGGCCAGCCTATGATCAATGTAAGTTGGTTACAAGATTGGGGCACCTTAAGCTTCTTTATTCTACCCGAGTTTCGTGAGCGTACCTTTGCCGGCGTTAATGGGCGCCTACGTCCGCCAGTATTGATTGATACTAATAATCCCGAGTTTTTGACCGCCACACAAATTGGTTTCGGGCCGACGCAATTCCAGTCTGACATCGGTGGTGGGCATGTTGACGCTGCGATCCGCTGGAATGGTACTTTTGCAAAGTATTGGGATGCCGGTATTTACTATTTTAATGGCACTTCGCGTATCCCGGAGCTCATACCTTCAACCACGAATGGAGCGCCGGTTTTAACGCCGCGCTATAATCAGATTCATCAAGTTGGAATAGATGTCCAGGCCACCATTGATTCATGGTTGTTAAAACTGGAGGCGATCGCAGTGGCAGGAGATCCCGAAGACTATCAAGCGGTAGTTGCGGGTTTCGAATACACCTTCTTTGATATTTTTCGTGGTGCAGATCTTGGTTTATTGGTTGAGTACCATCAAGATAGTCGTGGTGATCTATCGGCGGCGCCATTTCAGAATGATGTGTTTGCGGCAGTTCGCTGGGGGTTGAATGACGAGCAAAGTGCCGAACTATTGGCAGGCGGTTTTTATGATATTGATAACGAGAGCACGATTTTTAGAATCGAGGCGAGTCGTCGATTTGGTTCGAATTTCAAAGCGAATCTAAACGCGCAGTTGTTCGATATTACCGATAATACTGACCCCCAGTTCTTTATCCAACAAGATGATTATATTGAATTCACACTTGGGTACTATTTCTAATTATGTCAGAACGATTCTGGGAAGCTAAATCATTGGCGCAAATGAGCACTTCCGAATGGGAATCGCTTTGTGATGGTTGTGGCTTATGTTGTCGTTTAAAGATGGAAGCTGAAGAGACCGGAGATATCGCTATCACCAATGTTGTCTGTCAGTATTTACAACAGGATGAGTGTCATTGTTCGGTTTATAACGAGCGCAAGAAACGAGTCCCGGAATGCATGGTTATGACTCCGGATAATCTTGACCAATGTTACTTTGCGCCAGCTAGTTGTGCTTATCGACGCTTGGCAGAAGGCGATACTTTACCGGCATGGCATCCGTTAATCACAGGCTCGAAAGATGCAATGCGAGAGGCTGGTATTCCAGTGACTGGCCGGGTGGTCTCAGAACTTGGAGTACATCCGGAACAATTAACCGAACATATTATTGAATGGCATTGTTAGTATGCCTTTAGCGAAAAGAATAATTCCTTGTCTTGATGTTGATAACGGTCGGGTTGTTAAGGGCGTTAAATTTTTGGACATCAAGGATGCGGGTGATCCGGTCGAGATTGCACGTCGTTACAATGATGAAGGCGCAGACGAAATAACCTTTTTGGATATTACCGCGAGCTCGGATGATCGTGACACGATACTGCATGTGGTCGAGGCGGTTGCCGAAACCGTGTTTATCCCGTTAACCGTTGGTGGTGGGGTGCGTGAAGTTTCCGACATTCCACGTTTGCTTAATGCTGGTGCCGATAAGGTATCGATAAATACCGCGGCGCTATACAACCCGGATTTGGTTAGTGAGGCGAGTGACAAGGTTGGTTCGCAGTGTATCGTGGTTGCCATAGATGCAAAACGCGTTAGTCAGGACGGTGAGCCTTTACGTTGGGAGATTTTTACGCATGGTGGCCGCAAAAGTACGGGACATGATGCCGTTGAGTGGGCGCAAGAAATGGTTCGTAGAGGGGCCGGAGAAATACTCTTGACCAGTATGGATCGAGACGGCACCCGCGCCGGTTTCAATTTACCGTTGACCCGCGCAGTTAGTGAGGCCGTCAGCGTCCCGGTAATAGCCTCCGGTGGTGTTGGTAAGCTCGAGCATTTAGCGGCGGGGGTTATAGAGGGTAAAGCGGATGCGGTGCTTGCCGCCAGCATTTTCCACTTCGGTGACTATACGGTCGGCGAGGCGAAACAGTATATGCGCGATCAGGGGATCGCGATTCGATTGTGACAATACGATGGAACTTGGTCATATAAGGTCCGAAAACGCCTATCCAATGGCCTTGATTTGCTACAATAACCGCGATGAAGACTAACACGCCAAACTCTTCCTATGTGCTGGTGGCTCTTGCCGATGTTTTGGAGACCCGTTTAAATGCGGATCCGGAGACTTCGTATGTCGCGAGCCTGCTGAACGATGGCGTCGAAAAGGTATTGGAAAAAATTGCTGAAGAGTCAGCCGAAACTATTGCAGCAGCAACTGCAGATGACGAGCAACATTTGATCGCTGAGGTTGCAGACTTGTGGTTTCATACCATGGTTTTGCTTGCGCAAAAAGGTTTGCGGCCAGAACAGGTAATGGATGAATTGGAGCGGCGTTTTGGTGTCTCGGGGCATACTGAAAAATTATCGCGCAAGGCGCGTGAGTAAGGAGTTGTGTAATGGGTATTAGTGGAATTGGAATCGGACCGTTGATCGTTATTCTGGTTATTGTGTTGGTTTTGTTTGGCACCAAGCGTTTAAGAAATGCTGGTGGTGATATTGGTGGTGCCATCAAGAACTTCAAAAAGGCGGTTAAAGAAGAAGATGCGGTTGACGACGGAACCGTGATCGAACAAAAGGTAGAAGACAAAGAAAACGTCTAAGCAGATTACCGAATGTTCGATATTGGTTTAATTGAAATGCTTATAGTGTTTGTGGTCGCATTATTGGTGATCGGGCCGGAACGACTGCCCGCGGTAGCTCGAACACTTGGTAAATATGTGGCCAAGGCACGACGTTTTGTTGCCGGCGTTCGTTCGGACATCGAGCGCGAGTTACACGCCGATGAATTACGACAAATCCTGAAAGATCAAAGTGATCAAATAGATGACCTGAAAGATGTCCTCGACGATACGCGTAAGCAAATCACCACGCCAGTTAAAGAAAGCGCAGAACAATTAAAACAGGAAGTGGACGAGGTGGTGAAATCTGCCAAGTCGAGCGCAGCAAACGCTATCCCCTCAGAACCAAGCAATGACTGACGAGCAAGAACAGCTTGAAGAAAGCAGCCTGATCAATCATCTGGTTGAACTGCGAGATCGATTACTTAAAATGTTGATTTGTGTGTTCGTTGTAGTGCTGGCGCTATTTCCCTTTCGTCAAAAAATTTATAGTTTTCTTGCCGCACCAATGTTGCAACATTTACCCGACTCCAGTTCCATGATTGCTATCGATGTCGCATCCACATTTTTAGCCCCCTTTAAAATGGTAATCATGCTGGCGGTGGTGGTGAGTGTGCCGTTTTTACTACATCAGGTTTGGTCGTTTGTTGCGCCTGGTTTGTACCAGCGAGAAAAAAAGTTTGCTGCACCATTGCTGGTATCGAGCGTGGTGCTTTTCTATATCGGTATGGCTTTTGCTTATTTTGTAGTGTTCCCTCTAGTATTTGGTTTTTTCGCCAGCGAGGCGCCCAGTGGAGTTGCGGTGATGACGGATATTAGCCGCTATCTGGATTTTGTCATTAAATTATTCTTTGCTTTTGGCTTGTCATTTGAGGTTCCGATTGCGACTTATCTGGTCGTTTCTGCTGGTTTGGTAGAATTGGAGACCTTAAAAAAATCGCGGCCTTATATCATCGTAGCGGCCTTTGTACTCGGCATGTTGCTTACACCGCCAGATATTATTTCCCAGGTTTTACTCGCTGTGCCGATTTGGTTGCTCTTCGAAGTTGGTTTATTATTCGCCAAATCATCTACCAAGAATCAAGGTGCTGACGATGATCCCGCTCCATCAAAGCTAAACGACTAAACCGGGCTGTCTGTTTGATGTTTTTGTAATTTGAGTTGCGCAACTTGTTCTTGGTGGGTTTTGGCTAATTCAGAAACAGACAAATCCATTACCTCTTTGAAGGTTTCACTAGCGTGATCTATTCCGGCGTGGACCCCGCGCTTGAAAGTTGCTACCAATGAAGGCTGGAGCTTTCTGCGCAACAACCAGGGGATAAACCACGCTAACCCTAATAGCATCAAAGTGTTGGTGATAAAGTTGAATTCCAGAAAATCACCGGTCCCGGCAATGCCGTCGCGGTAGTGTGAAAATAGAAACCAGGTGGCCCAAACCGCGACTGATAGTGGTAATAAAAAACCGAGCCATCCAAGGAATTTGTACACAGCCCGTTGCAGTCTTGTTCCGGGCGTCGCGAGCGCCAGATTTATGTTTTCTTCCAGGCCGAGGTTCATATTGTCAATAACTTTCGCCGGGAGATTTTCTAGATTTTTTTCTAATGCCGCGGCCGGCATATGTCTAGCGCGCCAGCTTTCTACCTGCTCTTGTATTGCCCGTTGTAGAAATTTACGGGTGCGATCGCCACCAAGCAGCCTAATTACATCGTTGGCACTCGGGAGATTGGTTGCGGCTGGTTGGCGACGAAACCATCCACGGTTGTCATCACTAAGTTGTAGTGGCTGCAAAATGGCCTGCGCTTGATCCCGCAACAGCGTGTTGAATTGTTTCTTTTGATTCTTTGCTAGCGCTTCACACGCTTGTATAGATGCCTGTCGTTGTTCGTCAGAACCTAGAGTAGTCAGGTAATAAGAGCGTAAGTTATCCAGATCATCCAACTTTGCGCGTAAGCCGGTTTCTTTTAATTGTTCGAGACCATTTTTCTCAATAGCAAGATTCAGGGTAGACTCGATTTCTGCAAATTGATCGTCTCCCACAGTGCGTGCGCAGCTGGTTTTCAATAGTCGGGCAGCGCCAAGATCATTATTATTTAAGCGTTCTCGAAAGTCCTTGAATTGGCTGGGGTCACCTTCGTCCCAATGATTCATAACGAATAGCCATTGATGCCGTTGCTTGCGTTGATTAAGAATTTGCCAACCAAGGTCATCGTGATAACGCTCTGGACTAACGACGTACACTAACCAGTCTACGTACGGCAGCCATTTTTCCACCAGATCTCGATTGGCACTGGCGACACTGTCAAAGTCCGGCATATCGAGCCACGCTACCGCGTGGCGATTTTCTATCTCATGGTAGTGAATGCTTGCAGTATCCATCGGCAAGCCTGCAATTGCCTGGTTGAGCTGATGATCTTTATGGAGATATAGGGTGACTTCATGCGAAGTAGGGCGCGTAGCTCCCGTTTGCGCAATATCACTGTCGGCCAAGCGATTGAGAAGGCTGCTTTTGCCGGTACCTGTTCCGCCGAAGAATGCCACAATCAAAGGACGAATTTTTGCATTCTTAAAGAGTGTTTCCGCTTCAGCGGTTTCTAGCTGAATCAGTTTTTGGTGATCTTCATTATCGATCCAGCCACTGTGAGCTGCTTGCTCGGCCCAGCGGGAAAGGTACGCGTATTGTTCCGGGAACATATTGCTCATGTGATAGATCCCAGTAATTTCTCGGCCGCCGCCAATCGGTCCGGGCTAATGTTATACAGGTTTTGGTGTTGTAAGTTTTGCGGCAGGTTGGATAACTTTTCTCGCAGGACTTGATTGATTAACAGCTGCTCAACTTGTTTTCCCTGTTTCTCTTTGAGTTCTTTTTCAATAACCTTCATATGCTGCCCGACTGCGCTTTCAGCGAGCAACGACGTTAAAGACAACAGCGCCGGCGCGAGCACCAAATCACTGGCGCTTAAACCTCCTGTATGCAGGGCCAATACCAGTGCTGCGGCGTCCGTGGTAACCCGCGCAGCGCGTAAGCTATTTAAGGTTGCGGGTTGTTCTTGCAGATTTTCGTACAGCCGGTTAGCGGCTGCTTCAATTTCGGGCTCGAAGTTTGGCTGTAGCTCTTCGATCAAGCTCGCGGCGTCCTGTTTGATGGTTTCCCGCTGTGATTGGAATTCCATATTGAGCGCTTGCCACCAAATATTCTGGCCGGGTTCACAGCTATTGCTGGCTTGCTGCACCTCGGTTTGCAGATCAAGTATTGAGTTAGAGAGCGCTTCGAGTAGAATCGCGCTTTCATTACTTTGGCTGGATTTTTCCGACTTTACTGTTGAGTCGAGAATCGCACCGCCAATTGTCCGGACTGGCCAGGTGATGATTTTTCTTAGTGAGCCCAAGGTGCCTGCGAGCACCGGTATTTCCAGTAGTTCAAGTAATTTACTGATGGACCGTTGTAAAGCTTCAGAATATTGATGCTGGTTTAAATAATGTTGTTGATAATAGTCCTGTAGCTTGCTCATCGCGACATTTATCTTTTCTCGCCACTCATCTGCGGCTTGATGTTCCGCTTTTACCGCTTCTAACCACACCGGCCAGTGATGTTTGAAGTAGCTGGCAATATCGGGTTCGTTGAGCTGGTTTAATGAGCCTAGGTGCTGCTTTACGAGTGCCCCTAATTGCGTCGCGTCGTTATTAAAGTCGCTACCTGCATCGGCCGCACGCCATGGCAAGCTTATAATATCCAGACAGCTAGCATTAATTTTCTCCAGGCGCTCGCGTATTTCACTGGACATATCGGTTGCAGCATTTGTATCGGCTTTGTTAATGCAAATAATCAATGGCAAATCCAGCGGAGCGATCATCTCCAGAAAATCCCAGACGCTTTGGTCGGCGTATTTTTCTTTGCTGACAGCTAATACTAATAAATCGGCGAAGCCGGATATACCTGGTACTACCGAGCGATAAGAACGTGAGCTAACGGAATCAAAATCCGGAGTGTCCCAATAAATGATGCGTTCGTCAGAGTCGGTTTGTGATAGTGATTCAATAGATAATTGTTTGCTATCTCGGGTGTCCAGATCACCAACAGAGAGCAGCTGCCAATCGGGAAACATGTTTTTGGCAAGTTGTTTAGCATCAACGCGATGGGTGCTGAACCCTTGAGCGTGCCGGGTATAACCGGCCAGCGCGTTAACCCCGGCGCATTCCTCGCCGGCCAAATGGTTAACAATGGTGCTCTTACCGACTTGAGTCGGACCGACTACCACCACGTGACGGACGGCATCATCATTACTATCAAGGTTTTTGCGACGCAATAGTGTCGTGGCCATAGCTAGCGACTGCCGTTGTTTTAGCCACATAGCACTTTGGTCGCTCTGGGCATTTAACCCAAGCGTCAAAGACGCAATAAAATCGGTCAGGTTGGTAGACTTACTGGTGCTGCTCATAAGGCAGGATAATAGACTAAAAATGCGTCTATTGGTTAGCCATGCGCTTTTGTTTTCCGGAGTTTGCAGGTGTGATTTGGAAGTATGCGATTGAACAAAACAATATAATTGCAGTTAGGTTGAATATTTTGGAACCTTCACCGGTATGCCAGTATTCAAAAGCCGCCATATCGCCAGTATTGGCAATCAAAACCATAGCGGTTACCCGCCCAACATTGACCAACCAGCCGACTGCCATACTAATAAATAATATGATTAACCATTTGTAGCGTTTAACCGGAAATGCCACGATTAGCATAATAGTTAGTCTGACCATGAAATCAACTATTCTACCGCCATCGCAAGGCTCATAGACGTTTGAAATAACATTGGGTGCATGGATGTGCGTACCAATTACTCTTAAGTCGTCCCAGCCAGTAAGAATCCCGGTGACTACAGTTGCCACACTTGCGGTGGCATGGCTCAGAGTTTCCATATCAAACAGCAACAATAACGGCATCACTAATGGCATCATCAGCGTTCGGTCTGGAATACCAAGAACGAATAACAGGAGTAGTTCGCGCCAGTATTTTTTTATTGCTGCCGGTCCGTATTGAAATCCCCAGTATGCCAATAGAATAAAAAACGGCACGCTGCGCATACCTATGGGGACACCCAATTTTTCAATGATTAATTTAATTATAATTGCGCCCGACAGTAAAACTGCGGTAGCGAAAAGGTAGTTCTTATCGCCATTATTAGAAAAAGGTAGTCGGTCAAATTGGATGCTCAATACAGCCATGATGGTAAGTGCTGAAATAGCGAAGTCACCAGCCTCGCGTCCAATGGCTGCAATACAAAGTAGTCCAGTAAGTAATAGCAAGCCAGCTGGTAGCACGGGATTTTGTTTTAGGTCTGTAAAAGCAGTGTTTATATTCATACTGACGTTAGGTTAATTCGTTGCTGAGATTTTATACCATGTTATTGGCACAGTTTTGCGACCAACAGCGCCTTTATAACGAATCTTTTTTAACAAAAAAAAGGGCAGCGCTTTAAGCGCTGCCCTCTGGATTTTTGATTAGCGCCGGGAGTGGGCGTTAATCAGGAAGGATATTACTCTTCCTCGGATTTTTGCTTACGTTTACGTGCGGCTACACCGCCAATACCTGCAGCAGCAAGTGCCAACATGCCAGTAATAGGCTCTGGATTGTCTACCATCGCTTTGCCACCTTTATTTTGACCAGGGGCGGCTTTGTGACCCTTTTGTAGTCCCGGACCAGCCATCGCCATCGGCGAAGCAATACAAAGGATTAATACCGTTAAAAGCGCTGTAGTTGGTATAAGTTTCATGTTCTTCATGTCGATCTCCCAATAATTTTTTAAAAGGTACTCACTCGATGAGACCAATCATCCAAGAAAAGGTGCCGCCGATCAACTCAAGAAGGGTTAAATGTGATCTCAGACACAAGATTTTGAGGGTTCAATCGACGAACGGTAGTTTTTCCCTACAAACCAAAGGTTTAAGTAGGTCCGTTAAATGTAACAAAGTGTTGTGGAAACGGCAAAAAATGACCCAAATATACCGGTATTTCTCGCAGAAGTTGCGTTTGCGTGAAGATACTTCATGCAATTTTCATTGTCATTTTATTGGTGTCATGCGCGCCGCAAATTCGGCTACTCGGCTTTTTCTAAAATTTTATCCTCGGCCGCTGTCTTAATGGGTATGTATTGCGATGACTTTCCATCTTTACCGTGAAATGTAATAGGTTGCAGTATGTATTCGTCACGACGAGCATTGTGCTCACACATCGATACAGGTCCGGCATGTGTTTCGACCATAAACGAACAGGCATCCAGACGCTCCTGATCCAGATGATCGGCATCCATAAAGTTATGAACAAAAAAAGATATGCGTTGAATTTTTCCTCTGGACTTTATCAAGTCCGCTTTGGTATTCCATAGATGCCGACAAACAAAACGAATAAACCGGGCGAACCAGATTGGCTTGAACAGCGCGATTTTCAGCGACCGCGTGATGGTTCGGGCCTGGCGTCCACGCTCGATAGTGTGCAGATCTTTAAAGGCCGCTAAAAACTTTGCCATAAGCGTCTTGTCATCCATTACCGGATATACGTTTTGGTTGATAACCAGATTTGGCGAATAAGAATGGCAAAGCGGGTGCCCAATTTGGGCGGCGTCCCATACCAAAGATCGGCCGACGCCGGTGTGAATGCGTTGTCGCGTATTGTCGATGTTAATCAGTTCGCCACGTTTAGACCATACGCCTCTTCCAGTATCGGCTTGCAGTTGAAATGAGGCAAAACTTACCACCTCAACGTGTTTTACAAAAAATCGGACTAAATCCGGCACTTCATGAAAATTATCGGTATGCACCGTGGTGTTAAACAACACATTGATCTTGAGCCCGCGTGCGCGTTCAATATATTCTTTTCTTATCTCGTTTAGATCGGCTTCGGTTTTATAGCCCGCTCTTTCTTGTGTGGTATCGACATGGAAGGCGACCTCACAAAGACCTACTTCACTCAGTTGTGATAGTAGTTTTCTGGACGCTGCGATGCCATTGGTAAACAAGGCCGGGTGTAAGCCAAGCTGGTGCGCATGCGCGACGATCTCAATCAGTTCTGTATGTTTGCGTAACGTCGGGTCACCACCGGTAATTTGTACGTTGGTGCCCGGGCCATATTCTTTTCGAATGGAATCGAGTCGTTCAAGAATGAGCTCTATAGGTATATCGGCAACCTGCTCGGCACTTTCCGATAAATAACATAGCGTGCAGTCCAAATTACAGCGTTGCGTAATCTCCACCGCAACACAGCCTATTGCCCGTGAGCGTCCTAATACCTGGTTTGGCGAAAACACCTTGTCCATACGTGGCCGGGTTCGGGCAATGGCATTTGAAATTTCACTCATAGTTAGTCAGACCTCAATATAGTTATTTCGGAGTTGAACAAGACCTTTAACACCCAGTAAATCGAGTGTTAGTTTTTACTCATATAAAGCTTTGTACTAGTAACTGGTGTATACGCAAAAACATAACACTTGGACGTTAATTTTACCTTTTTATTGCCCACTGGAAAATTTGTAAGGCCGGAACCTCACTTACTAGTTTAGGACTTGAGATGGATAAATGATAGTCCGTCAAAGACTTGAGTCGTCCGACGCATGTTAACAGGGTTTAGGGGATATACGTGTTTAGTCAAGGTCGAGTAAAATCTATAAGTAATTCTTAATGCCGGATCCTTTTTTATGCCTGGTACGTACATAACCAGTCTGCCTATAAAAGATCTAAAACTGTGGTACCAACAGATTTGATGTTCTGGATGAATGGAAAGTAGCAGAATTGTTCGGCGTCATGATAGTCTCGAATGTAGACCCGAAATGGTCTTTTTAATTGGTTTTAATTTAAGGAGTGTTAAGAATGCGCGTTAAACTGCTTGGAATATTTGTATTGGTTTTTGCTGTGATGTTTTCTATGGCTCATGCCGCTAGTCAAAAGCCTGAAGTCATTGGTGTTCTTTTTTATGCCGATTGGTGCGGGAGTTGCAAGGTTCTCGACCCTGCCATTGAAAAAGCCCGTGGCAAGTCCGATCTGGACAATAATCCGATTTTGTTTGTTCGTCTCGACCTCACGAATGCAACCACGCGGCATCAATCAGAGTTAATGGCGCAAACGCTCGGAATGGGTGATTTCTACGAGAAAAATGCCGGCAAAACCGGCTTTATGTTGCTGGTTGACGCCGATACCAAAGAAGTTATTTCAACCTTAACCAAAGCAATGGACGCTAATGAAATTTCGAATAAAGTTAATGCTGCAATAAGCGCAGCTGGTGCGTGACGATTAGAATTTGGTAATCAAGCGAAAGAGCAGTGCGAGAGCATTGCTCTTTTTTTACGCTTGGCGCGATACCTATTGTGTGGTTGCTCAGGCGGCGCAAAACAAAAAGTCGTTCAATGCGCTTTGATCGCGCTATTTTCGCGCGATGTTTTTAAAGGCCTAAATCCGATAGCCCGGCGTGATCGTCAGGGCGTGGCCCGAGTGGCCAGGAAAATAGTCGTTCTGATTTACTAATCCCGAGATCGTTAATACTGGCGTACCGGTTTTTCATTAAACCCTGTTCATCAAATTCCCAATTCTCGTTTCCATAGGACCTAAAGTAGTTGTCGGACTCGTCATGCCATTCATAGGCGAAACGCACAGCGATCCTGTTATTGGTGAAAGCCCAAAGCTCTTTAATAAGTCGATAATCAAGTTCTGTTTGCCATTTGCGGGTTAAAAACTCGTGCACAGCCTTACGGCCTATCGGAAATTCGTCCCGATTCCTCCACTTCGTATCTTCGGTATAAACCTGCACGATTTTGTCAGGATTGCGGGTATTCCAGGCATCCTCAGCCATGCGAACTTTTGCCTTGGCGGTGTCTAGATTAAACGGGGGTATAAGCGGTGTACTCATTGCGTGCTTCTCCTTAAAACAGCGTTTATGATACGCATTCACAGACATTTTGCCTACGAATGTTGATAGTGTTGAGGGTCGGATGCTCTCGGCTTGCTTGAGGAACACACTGCTTCGACATCCCTGCCTTTTATGCCCTTTGGGTGTTCGCAGCGTACACCCATCCATGGAGATAAATGGTGGGCCCG
>CAZUMV010000007.1:0-35222 GCA_964621435.1 uncultured Thiotrichales bacterium
GTAATCCTACGGCACATCAAACCCTGGTAAGTAAATACAAGTTTGCTACAGGATCTAGTGTTACTACTCAAATTTAACTAAACCAAATCGATTATACTGTATTCATGTCGCGCTAGGATATCAGTCACAGGCACTGATTTTAGAAAAATGGAATCTCTTCAGTTTAGAAAAATTACCCAAATCGATTTTGCCCAACGGCGGCCGCTTACAATTGTTAATTTGTTCGCACACTCGCGTGACTATGACTGGATCGAGCCGGAGCTGCGTCAAGCCGGCATTAAAGTTATTACTTTTCGGATGACTGCAGTTAATAAAAAACTCAATTATTTACGCGGGGCACTCATGGCCTTAAAGGCAGTCTGGGCCGCCAAAAAAAATAACGCTGTTTTAGTATCACACAATATAGAAGCCGCCAACACGGTTGGTTTTTTATTGCATATTCCCGGCTTACGAGTGCCGCATGTTGCCTACACCTGGCACTATCCAATATACCCTGCTAGAAAACGACAAAAACTAACCTTAAGCTGGATCAAAAATAATATTGATGCATTTGTGGTGCATAGCAAAATCGAAGAAGATTCACTTCCGGATTCTTTTAACATCCCGGAGGAAAAGGTGTACACCGCCTATTGGGCTTACGAAAACAATCCTGACGTCAGCGGTGATCCGGCAATAAGTTCAGGCGATTATATTTGTGCAATTGGCAATAGCGACCGCGATTATAAAACCGTATTCGAAGCAATGAAAAAAATTCCCGATAAAAAACTGATCGTTGTCGGTCGGCCACACAACGTTGCAGGGTTAGACACCCCGTCAAACGTTGAAATACACACGATGGTGCCACTCTCTCATTGCTGGAATTTCATTAAATACTGCAAAGTATTTATTTTACCGCTAAACAAGACTGACTCCGTTACCGGACACAGTGTTTTAGTACAAGCCATGCGCGAGAAGAAACCCTGTATTGTAAGCAACGCAGCATCAATGAAATATTATGCAGAAAAAGACGTCACGGTAAAGATGGTTGAGGTCGGCGATGCTGATGCGCTGGCACAAGAAATCAATAGCCTCTGGGATAACCATGTTCTGACCAAGCAACTCGCCGATCAGGGACATGAGTTTGCAGAAAAACACTTTTCTCAAGAAGCGGTAGCACAATCCTTTTTCGCGGCGATAGACTACACCGCGGATTCCACTCAATAAATTGTGATATAAACCATGCGTAATGCCAAGACGGTAAGCAACACCGAGAACGCCCGTTTGAAATTATGATCGTCAACCTTCCTGCGAAAACCCGTCCCTACCCAAGAACCGAGCACACTCATAACCGACATACCTAATATCAACTTCCACCATTGCGCTACGCTAACGCCGAGCACTATAAAAGCGATAATTTTCAACACGTGTGTAATAGCCATTAACACCGCAGAGGTTGTAACCAGTTCATTTTTGCTTAGGTCTTTTCTTAACAAACTAGCGTTAGCCAATGGACCAACTGCACCACCAATCAAAGCTAAGCCACTCTGGAAAATACCAATCGTAAACAGTTCGCCCCTAATCCTTCCTAACATTTTAAGAAAACCAGGCGCCCAAACATTAAGTAGAATTAATACCGCGATGCCAATGGTTATATAGTCAAGATTAATCTGTTGTAGGAAATTGGCTGCAATGGTGACGCCAATAATCGACCCAAAAAGAAACGCGGCGATAAATTCCCAGCGAATGGTTCGCCAATCAAATACTGCACGACTAACGTTACTGGACAGTTGAACAAACGCATGTATGGGGATTATAGCCGCCGTGGGTATAAATCCCGGCATCAGCGCAATCAACAATAACCCGCCGCCAAGACCGAGCACAGCCGTTAACAAGGAAGTTAAAAAGGCAATTATTGGAAATACTATCTCGATCATAATTCGTGCTATTTCAGAGCCAAAAAAAAAGCGAGTCCCGAAAGACTCGCTTTTTCGTCAAGCAATTGTTGCTTCACTCTTGCGGTACGATGTTCTCCGCAGCAGGACCTTTTTGACCCTGGGTAACAGTGAACTCAACTTTTTGACCTTCAGTGAGGGTCTTGTAGCCTTCCATTTGGATGGCATTAAAGTGAGCAAAAACATCAGGGCCAGATTCTTGTTCGATAAATCCGAAGCCTTTGCTTTCGTTGAACCACTTAACGGTTCCAGTAACTCTTTCAGACATGTTTACATTTTCCTGTATTGCTAAATTAAAGATTCGGAAAAAATTCCAAATCCAGATACGCGAGAAGTGATGTCAAAACTTATGAGAAACGAAACGAGGTACAAAGTAACAACGAAGGGACAACCATAAACTTATCAACGATCTTTCAAGCTGTGGGAATTATATAGGGGCAGAGGGGTGAAAATACAACTTTTTTAGCTGTTAATTTGCCCTTTATGCGCATAAAAACGACTATTCGGTTCCTTTTTCCGTCCAAAACTCCGGAATGGGAGTTAATTGTCCATCTAACGACCATCCGTTTTTTGCCGCCAAAATTCCGATCGCATTGAGTCGATCATCATCTAACGGATGAGAACTAAAAAATTCTGGCGGCTCGTCCCCGTCACGTTCTGCTTGAATTGCACTGAACAACGACTTCGCTCCATTAAGGTGCCCATAGCGCTGATACACAGCGTGCAATGCCTCATGGTCGGATGCTCTTTCCATCCTACGACTGAAATGTAAAATGGTATAGATACCCGCATTGCCCAAGAATTTTATGTTATCGGTTTTTCCAGTAACTAGTGAAAGCCCGACCGTAACTGCCATACCCCTGCCTAGTGACTTAATTGGATGCCGCAGTTTAACGTGCGCTATTTCGTGCGCCAATAACATACTGAGCGCGTTCTCGTTCGGTAAGGATTCAAGCAAACCGCGGTAAAAGACCAGGTTTCCACCCAAGGTTGCGAAAGCATTAACCACATCATCTTCGATATAATTAACGTTCAACTGCATTTCGGATGGCAAATCCATCAAGGCAGCTAGTTGATCAACCTGTTGCTGTAGATACGCCTCTATTCTACGTTGCCGTGCAACGGTCGCTACTGAACTATCGGGATTGGCTGTCTCAATCTCTGATTCGGAGCTTTGTGAAGTGGTGTTTTCTGACTCACTGGGTTTCGGACTATCATTTTCCGAATCGGAATCCGTACTTTCAAGAAACTTGCCGGAAAATTTTTCTACTATTTTTGCTTCGGTAGCATAAGGGATTCGACCCGCCAACCAACTACCCGAAATTGCCAAGACAAATGACAAGACGGCTAGTAAAAGCAATGTTGCAATCAAGAGAATTGCAAAACCCTTTAAAGGGTGCTCATCAGTGGTGTTTATCCCTTCCGGGATCTTGGGGTTTTCGTACTCCACTACCGTGGTATCAAAGCGGTGCCGTAAGCCAATACTTCCAATGATCCAACTCCTTTTCCGACTCTGCCGGAAATTGAACTGGTTTCGTATTTCACATTAAAAATATAACTCGCATTGATCAGGACTGCCTCCTCTTTCATCCGTAACAATGATTCCCTGCGAGCTCGATCCAGCATTGTTTCATACGGCGTCAATTTACCGCCAAATATAGAGATCATTTTGGCCACCACAGACTTAAAGTAGTCATTCGCGATAACAGTATTACCAACCACCAATAACTGCTGATACTTTTCATTAGTCGGCGGCATTTTTGAAGCCATAGCAGGCAAACGACTTAGTAATTCTTCTCGCTCAATAATACTGGCATAGTGTTTTTTCTCGGCAATTTGGCCAAAGAAATAACCCAAACCCAGCAGAACAACAAATACGATTATTTCAGTCATTATTCTTTCAACACCACGGCAGTACCGTAAACATAAATCTCCGCTGCCCCGGCCGCAACGCTCGAAGTGGAAAAGCGCACGTTTATGACCGCATTAGCACCGACACCTCGGGCTTGAGAAATCATTCGCTGCATGGCTTCTTCGCGCGATTCAGTCAACAATTCTGTATAGGCGGTTAATTCTCCGCCAAAAATATTTTTTATGCCCGCCATGAAATCACGACCGGCGTGCTTGGCACGGACGGAACTGCCTTGTACCAGACCTAGATGTTTAACCACCTTTCCGCCAGTTAGAAACTCTAAATTTGAAATCAACATTGAACTTGGCTCCGTTTATACGGTTTAAAGGTTAACCAATCAGATCGGTAATATTCAAGTACGATCGCGGAAAAAAACAAAGTTTTTTAACTTTGACCCCATAGTTGTTAACCACATCGCAGCGGGTAGCACGCAATCGCGATCACCTGCTCTTTAAATATCTGGATAACTACTGCACCAATGCCAGGATATTCCGGTTAGTAACGAAAAACACAATCAAGCATACGAACGAAATTGTACCGCCCACGATGCCCGCAATTCTTGAGTGATACCAGCCAAGAGTACCGATTGCCAAAACGAACAGGTACAACGCAATCGAAGCACAAAACGTACCAATACGCCGGATCTCTGCTACTTTTGCAATAAAACTGTCAGAGTATGTATCCATACTCGCAAGTTCAATGAGCAATCGGGTATCAATATAAAGCGCGAGCAAAAACAACATGGATACTGATGCAAAAAAAACAAACAATACATCACTCAAAACACCTTCGACGTCGTGACGAATTATCTGTACCGCAATTGATAACGAGAACCCGGCCATGATGCCACTCAGGAAAGATACCTGACCGGTTTGCAGTTCCAGGATAGTATTCAAGTCATTACACCTTATTTCTTAATAAATTTGAGTAAAGTTATACTGGATTTTAGCGGTTTTGTCTCTAAGCAACCAAGCCCGCAGCATAACCGGAAGACCACGCCCATTGGAAATTATAGCCACCCAAATGACCAGTGACATCTACTACCTCACCAATGCAATACAAGCCCGGCTGCGACTTACATTCCATAGTCTTGGACGATAACTCATTCGTATCTATGCCCCCTAAAGTAACCTCTGCTGTCCGGTACCCTTCGGTTGCCGTTGGCGTTAAAGTCCATTTGCGTAAGGCGCCAGCAATCTCGACTAAATATTTGTCCCGGATTTCTGCCAATGGTCGGTCCGTGATGTCAGGCCAATACATCGTCTGCATTTCCAACGCCAATGCTCGCGGGAGATATTCGGACAGAATGGTGCGCAACCGATGCCGCGGTTTATTCTGCTTGGCGTGAAGCAATACTTGCTCAAGATCTGTTTCGGGTAACAAATCGATGCAAATGCTTTCACCGGGGAGCCAATAGCTGGACAACTGTAATGCCGCCGGACCACTCAAGCCGCGATGGGTAAACAAAATGTCTTCTGTGAATGCCCGGGTCTCGTTACTTAATATTGCGCGCACACCAACCCCGGCCAGGCGCGTCATTAATTCCTGAATTTTCCCCGAAAAAGTAAACGGCACGAGCCCCGCCGAGGTCGGTAAAACCTCTAGACCGAATTGACGCGCCAAACGAAAGCCAAAATCAGTAGCACCCATTCGGGGAATGGACAAACCACCAGTCGCAACAACCAATGACGAGGCAGAATAGTTACCTGCTGCGCAACTTACCTGATAGGCATGCTCAAAACGCACCGAGTCTATGGCGCTATTAGTGACTATCTTTACCTGGGCCTGCTTACACTCAGCCATCAGCATCGCCACAATTTCTTTTGATGAATCGTTACAAAACAATTGTCCCAGGGTTTTTTCGTGATAAGCGATGCCATGCTTTTCTACCATCGCGATGAAGTCCCATTGGGTATAACGGCTTAGCGCTGATTTACAAAAATGCGGATTATCGGAAATAAAAGCCGAAGGATCACAATGTAGATTAGTAAAGTTGCAACGACCGCCCCCGGACATCAGAATTTTTTTTCCTATTTTATTAGCACCCTCAAGCACCAGAACAGTTCGACCGCGGTCTGCTGCGGTCATCGCACACATCAAACCTGCAGCGCCACCGCCAAGTATAATTACATCATAGTGGGTCATAGTCATGACTACCGCTGGCCAAGCAATGCTAAAATTATAACAGTGAATCCAAGTGCTAATTTTCAAGTAATGGCTTAGACTTAAAGTTTATAAAAGTAATCTTCACGGGAACCCGATTATGGCTGAACTGGGTCACTGTCCTCGCGACTACACCCCCTTAAGCATGAAAACCATCAAACATAGCAGCTATGCCTGCTGCGAGTTTTGTGAGGGTGTGGCAGTGTCTCTGGAAGGCTTGGTGTCCGTTTCTGCGTTAGAAAAAATGGAGTCCATATCTCCTGATTCTGAACACATTGATTGTCCGGTTTGCACAAATAAAAGCGCTGCGTATATTCACAAAGACGTGGAGATCGACATATGCAGCAACTGTCTAACCGTGTGGCTAGACAAAGGCGAGTTAAACAAAATATTGGCGCCTGGTTTCGATAAATATAAAAAGGTCAAAGAACATTTTGCCGGAGAGATTGTCGGGGACGTCCTTCTGAATCCCGACGCGGTGATCGCTCTTACGGAAGAAATAAACATGAGTGGAAACCTAGATCTTACGAGTGCTTTAGAAGATTTAGGTTCGGCAATTGATCCAGAGGCATTGGAAGTTGGCGCAGAAGTTGCCGCAGAAGCGGGTGGGGCTATACTGGACATCATCTTCGGTATTCTCGGCGGCATGTTTAGTGGAGGCTAACCTTGAAGACCGGCACAAGCTTTATTATTCTAACCAGTAAGAGCATCACACTAATTGAAACCGGTATTTAAAACAGCTGCCCTCGAAGTATTCCGGGAATCTTTCGCAACCATAAAAGTGTTATTTAAAATACTAATACCAGCGTTGGTTTTAGTGAAAATTCTTGAGCACTTCGGAGCGACAACGGTTCTCGCGGAATTTACACAACCGTTAATGCAGCCTTTAGGTCTGCCGGACATTGCCGGGATTATTTGGGCTACCGCGATGTTAGTAAATATATACGCGGCTATTGCAGTATTTTTTAGCGTCGCCGCAACATTTGAATGGACGCAAGCACAAGCAACCGGGCTAGCGATCTTGATGCTAACGACGCACAATTTAGTGGTTGAGCTTCGAATCGCGCAAAAAGCTGGATGTCGCGTCGTGACCCAACTCCTGCTGCGACTGGGCGCCGCGATTCTATTTTGTTATTTGCTACATCTTTTGTTTAGCATCACTGGTTGGCTGCAGCAGGACGCCAACTTTATTTGGCAACCACAAGTCCTCGACGAGTCATTAAGTCATTGGCTCATCGTACAAACACAAAATCTGGCAACCATCGCAGTAATAATTTTTATATTGATCGCCCTACTAAGAGTTTTTAAAGCGATCGGGATTGAAAAGTTACTGGTCATTGGTTTAAAGCCTTTGTTCCAGTTTATCGGTATGGCCAAAGAAGCCACCAACATAACTGTTATCGGTTTTACTATCGGCCTTGCATACGGCGGCGGGTTACTGATTCGCGAAGCGCAAAGCGGGCGGATCGACAAACAAAACATCTTTGCATCAATATCTTTGCTAGGTATATGTCATAGCCTCATTGAAGACACGCTGTTGGTGCTAATTATCGGCGCGGATTTTTACAGCGTCGTATTTATAAGATTGTTTTTGAGCATCATGGTGATTGCGGCATTGGTAAGATCAACCCGAAGGCTGTCACCATCTATGGTGGACAAGTTTCTGATTAAATCTTCAGCGTCCGGATAGTAAACCCGGTTTTCAGGTTTTGCCGAAAAATTCGCAAAGTGATTCGCAATCTGCAACAAAGTTGTCCAATCGCATAATACCCTGGGAGATTATCAATAACTTAGCCATAACTATTATTGGCACGAGAGTTGCAACTACATAAATAGAATTTGGATTTTGAGTAAATTCCAATACTCAAAATCTTTTTTGTAGTAGTTCCAGTTAAGTTAAGCGGCCCTCAGGGTCATATTAAGCCGGGGAATATCCTCGGCTTTTTTTTGGCTGTAATTTTCGTCGCGACTAAATTTTCGGCAAACCAAAAGAACAGCCTCAGTTATAACTACTTCACAGATCGGAATAGCTGTTAAGCGTTATACTGGCCTCTATAAATGTGAATTAAAGTTGGACGAAAACCCATGACCGCAAGAACATTGGACGTTTTATTGGTTGAAGACAGCCTGGCGCTCGCTCAGGTGTATATAGAGTATCTTCGTAACGAACCAATCACTGTCACCCACGTGGAGGACGGCCAATCAGCCCTGCAGACGATTCGTGAAAGCATGCCACAGGTTGTCGTACTGGATCTGGAATTACCCGATATGCATGGTATCGAGGTACTTAAAGAAGTGCGCGCTCAAGACTACCCGGTCGAAGTTATCGTTGCTACCGGCACTGGTACTGTAAATCATGCGGTTGAAACTATGCGCTATGGTGCTGTCGATTTTCTGGAAAAACCATTCTCTGCGGAACGGCTTGTTACTACTGTAAATAATACCCTGGAAAGACATCGCCTCAATCAACTGGTCGAAGAAATCGATACCATGCATCGCAGTAGTTTTTGCGGCTTTATTGGTTCCTCACTACCTATGCAATTGGTCTATCAAACCATCGAGCAAGTCAGCCCAAGTAATGCCCCTATCTTTATCAGTGGAGAAAGTGGTACCGGGAAAGAAGTTTGTGCGGATGCTATACACCAATGTAGCGAACGCAACGAGGGCCCTTTCATCGCGCTTAACTGCGCTGCAATTCCTAAAGATCTAATCGAAAGTGAAATATTCGGCCACAAAAAAGGTGCTTTCACAGGCGCGGTCGAAGACCGGGAAGGTGCAGCGTCACTAGCAGACGGGGGTACGCTCTTCCTCGATGAAATCGCTGAAATGGATATTGATCTGCAAGCCAAATTATTGCGCTTCATCCAAACCAAATCCTTTCAAAGGCTTGGCGACTCAAAAACTAAAACCGTTGATATCAGATTCCTTTGTGCGACCAACCGCAATGCCCTCAAAGAAGTTGAGGCAGGTAATTTCAGAGAAGACCTGTACTATCGCTTAAACGTTATTAACATTGACCTGCCACCGCTACGCAGCCGTGAACAGGATGTACTGGAAGTCGCGGATGCTTTTTTGAAAGAATATTCAGCCAACGAAAATAAGAGTTTTAGCGGCTTTGACCAGGAGGCATCGCAGGCAATGCTATCGCATAATTGGCCAGGGAACATTCGCGAACTACAAAACCTCGTACAACGTACAGTGGTCATGCAACCTGGTGGAGAAATCACCAAAAGCATGTTGCCCGATAATCTGGCCGATAAACAATCAAGCAGCGTCGCCAGTGCCGTGAGTGTAAGTCAACCTCAATCAAGTAATCAAAACCTGCCTGACAATATCAAGCCACTGTGGCAAGTAGAAAAAGAAGCTATCGAGCACGCAATCGAGTTATGTAATGGCGGTATTCCGAAAGCCGCCGCATTACTTGATGTCAGCCCGTCGACTATTTACAGGAAAATCCAGGCGTGGGAAGCTAAATCAGGTTAACTGGTTTTTCTGAACAACGCCGGGTCGGTAATTTGTATTAGACCCTGAGTAACCACATTGAATACCCACTGACTCGACACCAGACAATTGGTTAGGTCCAGTTGCTCGCCAACATGAGTATTTGGCAATACAACCGTATTGTCCAAACTAACCTCGGCATCGATTACAGAGCCGGCACCGATGACGACATTATCCTGAAGCCGACAGCTTTTATGTACATCACAAAGGCTGCCGATAAAGACATTGTTACCATGAATAGAATCGAAACTAGCGCTTCCGCCTTGCTGTACATGTATTTTTCTAGCAGCATCATGTGGATGGCCCGCAATAACCAGGTCATTATTCCTGTTTTCGAGTACCGCCAAAGTTTGACCGTGAAACCTGCCTAGCAGCTCAAGCTTTTGTGATTGCAAGGTTGCCCGTACGGCGCCAAAACGAATCGTTTCTTCAGCGATATTGGCATCATCTGTCGTCATGATTGAGGGGTGAGCGTCGCGAAGCTGGTCTGTGTTTGTTGAACTACTTGCGAGCATGTCTGCGATCGGTGTATCAATCGCTATATCACCGTCGATCAATCTATAATTACCGATCGGGCTTTCAACATAGTTCGCCAACTCAGAGGCATTATCGGTATCGATATAGTTAAGCGTGATTCCCCAACGCGTGCCATCGCCCAACTGTTTAACACAATCAAAAGTCGCTTTACTTCGGGCAATCGTAACCTCATTAAGACCGCTTTCAGCCAGGCGTTCCAGCGTATATTCAACCATTGGTTTATCTGCCACGGGCAACATGCCTGCCGGCGTATCAGCATACAAATCCGGTAAAAATTTCTGTGGTCGATTTAGTAATAGCATATGATTCATTATAAATACCTAAATAATTAGAACTCCAGCAACAACTGTGGGCGGGTTAATGCATTCGGTTCTTTATTCCACTCATCTTTAACGTAGTGAGAATTAGCGCACACAGTAATCATATAGCCGCCAATGTCTCTAACTTTGCTTTACGATCCGATTCGCTTTTTAACAAACTCCAGGCGAACCACGCTATCGACGGCACGATCAATACGTGAACCAACAAGACGCCCATCGCGACCGACAAAATGCTCAGCTGTGCAGCAATCACTACAGCCAAAAGATAAACGACGCTGAACACCGCATTTAATTTCAAATCAAATCCGGTCAAATTCAAAACTCGCAATACCTGAGTTATAACTTCGTTATAACCGCGCAGAATTGCCGCGCCGCACAGGATCATTAATATCGGAATCGCGTGCGTCCACTGCTCGCCGAATACAATTGGTACGTACCAGGGTGCCAATGCTAGTTGGATCAGCAATAGCGGTACAATGAGGCTGGAAAAATGTTTTAGCGCTTCCTTGAATTTATCGGTTGCGACTGATCCCGCGTTACGAGCCTGACACAAATGTGGCACAACAGCTGTGTTGTAAGCTGAAATCAAAGCGATACTCATGCCTGATCCGGCGTTGATGGCGAAATGATAAATACCGAGCGCCTCAACTCCTAGAAATGAACCGATCAATAATCGATCGAGATTTGCCCGACCTGTTTTAAGCATTTCCACCAGAAAAATGTCGCGTGAAAACTGCCAGACCCGGGAAAAAGGCATAGCAGGCAAACGTGCATTGAAACGCCAATTTTCAACGCGTCGGTAACAAAATACCCAAAGAGGAGCGACAATTATTTTTGGGATCACAATTGCCCAAATGCCGAAACCTAAAATCGCCAATAACGCGCATAACAAATTGTCAGTACCTACCTGAGTCGCATAAATAGAGGACGTTGTTTTCATGGCTTGGCGTCGTTGAATCAAATATACCTGTACCATGGCGAACGGGTAGATCAAATAGGTGGTACTCAATACCACTAACATTTTTGCCAATTCGGGATAGTTAAAGAAACTTGCAACCGGTACTGCGATTGCCATCTGTAAAGCTGCTATAAAAACACTTATGCTCCAGTTAATCTTGTAAACACCCTGGCAGGTGGAATCCAGATCACGATCATTGGATTGAATAATTCTAATCCCTATACCGTTACGGGTGATAACCTGAATCAACTCCGAGCAAGCCACAACAATCGCTGCGATACCAAACTCAAATGGGCTCAGATAGCGCGCAAGAGCAATAGCGGTAACCAGTCTCGTCAATCGCGCAAAACCTTCACCAGCGACTAACCAACCAATGCGTTGGCGCAAACCTTTTGATTGCGAATTAGACTTCACAAGGATCAACGCTAAAGGTTTGCTGTATACCCGGGTTATTTTGCGCTTGCATCAACGTTGCCCGGAAATCCTCACGTACGCACTCAGCGTATGCCGACGCATCAAACGTCAAATCTGCGGTTTCAAGTACCTTTTCAATGTTTATCGCCGGATTAAATTGATCAATCGCCATACCGGGTACTCTTAGTCTTTTGCACAAGTCTTCACCCTTGTTTGAGTAATAAAGGTTGTAAGGCATTTTCCCGGCCGCCATACGAAAAATTGAGGTGTGATAGCGAATACCAACAACGACTTCCGCCAATGCGGTCACCGCAAACCCGTACTGCCATGGCAACAATCCTGTATTCGATTTAAATGGGTCGATAACACGTAAATTCTGAATCGCCTTTTTAAGTACCGCGATCATTTGTGCATCGCCATCGCGCGGATCAACTTGAGCGTGCTGTAGCACGGTTGGGTGATAGCCATAGTGTTCGAACTTTTCACAAAGTCCGGTGAGCATTTTTATACAGTCGGCGGTGTTGTACCGGTACATTTTGTCAAATGGACGTAAAGATATAAGCGCCATTCTCTCCAGGTCATGACATCGACCATTAAGTGAATCGCTGGTAGCTGATAACCAGGATTGCTCTGGCGATATACCCAATACCGAATCATACGAGAGCCGTGCTTTTACCCCGGCATCGCTCAGGCGTTGATAGCTTTCCTGATCCCGCACTGTTACTGCGGCAAGACGCTTCATAACCGTACTTAGTAATTTGAAACTCATACCGTGACATGAACGAGGAATCGATTGCCCGAACAAACCTGTACTACCTGGCCGCTGCATTAGTTGGGCCAGATTTTTTATGAATGTCCTGGTTAAAAATTGCTCACGACCATTGTTAAAAATATCACCACCGACACTCATGCGCACGTCTAATGATGTCGACTTGTCATTAGCTAGCACCGCACTGGCAAGATGTTGTTTCAGTTCCGTACCACTGTCAGGCCAGTAAACATTAAACTCTTCTGCCATTTGGCTGAAAGAAGCATAAATAGCCGCGTCGCCAATGTTGTTTGTCGAATACACATTAACAAGGCCCAGGTTGCTTGGTTTAGTTGTGTTAGTCATCTTTTCGTCTCAATAAAATTGGTATATGCAGGTATGTAGCAATTCGTGTGCCAACTCTCCAACACCTATAAGTATGGGATTGAACAAAGGTTGTTTTAACAAATTCGCGAATTCTTTCGCAATCTGCAATGCGAAATCGAAGTTGGTAGCAGAGAAAATGCGGGAACTTAAACGTGGTGAAAAACTAACAGTGAGTTTTACGAGATCAGGATTCAGGTATTGGCTATAGATAGCCAATCTGCAGCTTTTACCTTACAAAAAAACGTACCCAGCGCACACTAGTTGCAAGTTGGCATAGCTATTGCATCGAACCTGAATATTAGACAACTATTTTAAAGGCAGTAAAAATATGAATGCGATACAACAACAAATAAATGCCGGGACAACACAACCAGCAAACTCTACCAGACCAGGGTCCTTTGACCTGTTTGGTGTCAACGTTAATAGCGGTACCATGCAGCAATCTGTGGCATGGGTGCTGCGCGAAGCCTTTAAGCATAGAAAATCGACCGCTCATTTCGTTAATGCCGATTGCCTTAATCAGGCGTACAGAAACACAGAATATCGCCGTATTCTAAACAACACCAAACGTGTGTTTGCTGACGGCTCTGGAATTAAACTTGCTGCAAAGATATTGCGAGTGAACACCGGCGAAAATGTTAACGGTACCGACATGTTTCCCCTGATATGCCAACGTGCTGCAGAAACTAATGCATCATTGTATCTCCTCGGGGCAAAACCAGGCGTTGCCAAAAAGGCCGCTGATAACATGCTTGCTAGGTTTCCGGGCTTAAGTATTGCCGGAACCAAAGACGGATATTTTTCGAACGAAGATACGCAAGACGTAATTAGGGGCATTAATGCCAGCGGTGCCAATATCGTACTGGTAGCGATGGGTGCACCTCTGCAAGAAACCTGGCTAAACAAATATCGTCATCAACTTAATGCCGGTATTTGTATGGGCGTCGGCGGTTTATTTGATTATTTTTCCGGCAATATACCTCGCGCTCCAGGCTGGATGCGTAAAGCCGGAATAGAATGGATCTGGCGTTTTATGCAAGAACCCAAGCGCATGTGGAAAAGATACTGGGTAGGAAATTTCGTATTCGTTTATCGGGTACTAAAACAAAAAGCTAACATTATGCAACCTGCGGCTCGCCTTAATACCAAGCGTATCAACAACAATTTGGTTAGCAAACAAACCACTAGTGTAGTTAAGCCAAAGCAGGTTGTTTCAGGTGTCCGTCGTACTCTACGTGGACAATTAGTGAAAGCTCGCTGGAAAAGTAATAACTTTCTAAATCGAGCAATCGACGTTATGGCGTCCGGTGGACTCATTCTACTTTTGAGCCCTTTATTGCTTGTACTATCGACCATGATCAAGCTTGAGTCTCGTGGCCCGGTATTTTTCTCGCAAATGCGGGTCGGCGAACGCGGCGAGCTATTTCGAATGTGGAAATTCCGCTCGATGTATACCGATGCGGAAAAACGTAAGGACGCCTTAAGTGACCAACAAAGTCTCTCGGGCGGGGTGCGATTTAAAATGAAAAAAGATCCGAGAATTACCCGCATTGGTGGGATTATCAGACGCCTGTCTATCGACGAACTGCCACAGCTCTGGAATGTACTAATCGGTGAAATGTCTTTGGTTGGACCGCGACCGGGACTACCGAAAGAAGTTGCTGAATACCAACAAGCGGATCGCAAGCGGCTGTTAGGAAGACCCGGGATTACCTGTATATGGCAAGTTTCCGGACGCTCCGATATTCCGTTTGATCAACAGGTTGAAATGGATGTTCGCTATATTGCCGAACGATCATTTTCAACCAATCTCAAGTTACTTTTTAAAACGGTCCCGGCTGTCTTAAGTGGTCGAGGAGCCTACTAGACCAAGTTTCACTGCAGGCTACCCGCACAACTGCGGTTTAAGTCGGTCACAGATTTCATGACATCGTGACCGTTATCTCAAAAACCTTCCCCTGGTGTTGGCGCCCTTAGTGGCGCCTTTTTTTGTTCTTTCAATCTGCGTTGCATATTGCAAATCAAAACATTCAAAACGGGCAAGAAATTATTTTTTCTCTTAAAAAACAATGGCTTACAAATTGGCACGACCTTTGCAATTACTAAAACAATATTTAATTAAACCGGAGTATGAAATGAACAACCAAAGACTTAAAGAACTAGCAATGATTAACGCCTGTCGTGATGACAGCCGGGACGTACAGTTTTACGAAACCAATATGAGTAAACGCGTAGTAAGTAAATTCAACCACAGATCACGTTCCAACTTGACCTCAACGAAGGCACTGGTTGTCGCTGCCTAAAACTCTCGAACTGCAAACCCGAGCTAACCATGAACACTCAAACATTACTAAATACAACCCCGGCTATCCCGGCGCAAACGATCAATAAATTCGCGATCGGGATAGCTTCGGGTTTCGGTAACAATGTCATCAGTGTGATTATTCCCTGCTACAACGCAGCGCATTGCATCGCCGACACGCTGGATTCAGTGTTAACTCAAAGCTATCGAGACTTCGAAGTTGTCGTAGTCGATGATGGCTCTAAAGATACAACTATTGAAGTCATAGAAGAAAAAATTTCCAGCGCGAGAAGCGGTCATAAAATAAAATTGATCCGCCAGGAAAATGCCGGTGTTTCAGTCGCTCGAAATGTTGGTGTCGCAAATGCTGCGGGGCAGTATTTGGCTTTTCTGGATGCTGATGATTTGTGGCATCAAGAAAAGCTGGCAACTCACCTGACCTATATGACCAACAATCTCGATGTCGGTATTAGTTTTGCACGCATTAGATTTATGAGCAGTACCGGTGAACTGCTTACGCGGACCTCCTCCCTACCGCTGGGACAACAAAACACCGAAGCAATGTTTGCCGAGAACCCGACCACGACAACTTCGAATTTGTTTATGCGTCGTTCGTTGTTCGAGCAGCTTGGAGGTTTTGACGAAAGCATGAGCTTTGCAGAAGATCAGGAATTTCTCATTCGGGTCTTGCACGAAACCAATCACAAGGTCTGTGGCATTGACGCCATCCTGGTTTACTACCGGGCGAGCGAAAACGGTCTGTCTTCAGACCTGTCGGCAATGGAGAGCGGCTGGTTACATATGGTCAACCGGGTCCATGAGTACGCACCGGAATTCGTTACCGGGCAACTTCCAGCGGCCAAGGCATTGTACTACCGATATCTTGCACGCCGTTCAGTGCGTTTATCTACCAGCGCAAAAGAAGGTATGACCTATCTAATTAAAGCACTGCGATCTGATTGGAAAGCATTTTTTCGTCAGCCCCGCCGTTCGTTACCAACGCTATTGGCCGTCATAGCCAGGCGTATCGTACACAACACTTAAATCTGAAATTAAATAAAGGTAATCACTATGAGTAAAGTTACAATCGTTATGCCGGTTTACAATGTTGAAGAAACTGTCGATGAATCAATAAGGTCTGCGTTAGCGCAAACCTATACCGATTTTGAATTACTAATTATCGACGATGAAGCCACTGATTCGAGTTATGAAATTTGCAAAAAATGGGCGGAGCACGATAGTCGTATTCGCATTATTCGGCAAAAAAACAAAGGCCTGGCTGGCGCTAGAAACACGGGCATCGAAAACGCCAAGGGCGAGTATCTGGCTTTTTTAGATTCAGACGATCTATGGACTACTGACAAGCTGGCCCGACATGTCGAACTCCTCGACGAAAATCCCGAGGTCGGTCTTTCTTACAATGGCTCCGAATTTATCGACGAAGATTCCCGACCACTTGGTGTTTTTCAAACTCCCAAGACGCGCAATATTAAACCAGCAGATGTTATAACCCGCAATCCAATTGGTAATGGCTCAGCTCCTGTAATTCGCGCGGTCACCTTGCAAGAAATTCGCTTTATCGATTATCAAGGAGAAGTAAATTACTTTGATGCGAGTTTACGACAGTCTGAAGATATAGAGTGCTGGGTACGAATCATCGCGAAAACCGAATGGCAATTTATGGGTATCGAAGCACCGTTAACAAAATACCGCGTCAATGAAGGTGGTCTTTCCGCTAATGTTGATAAACAATTCGCGAGCTGGAAAACAGCGTATCGAAAGATGCAACAATATGCTCCACACTTAACCGCGAAATACGGAAAGCTGGCAATGGCGTACCAATACAGGTATTTAGCCCGACGAGCGATCCGTTCCTCTGACCGCGCGAATGCCCTTACCCTGAATATCAAGGCACTTACTACCGCTCCACAGATTTTAATCCACGAGCCCGGTAGAACGTTGATTACGATCGCAGCGCTAGTTGCTTTACTGGTACTGCCGCAGAAGATATACGGACTGGTAGAGAAAACTGCGATGGCCGTAAACAGCCTTCAGTACAACCAGATCCCTGAACTGGAAGAGGAAAAAGCTACCGCCTGATTTTTATTTTGACCAGCCATTACAATTTTTGTGTGCTGATTCAAACTAACGCCAGCAGACTCATATTGCATTGTTACCAAAAACGCGCGCTATGTTAAAATAGCATGTAGGCACCAGGCCTCATAAATGAACACGTTATCTGAATCAGCCTTAAATACCGCAGCAATTAAAGTGAAAATAATTCAAGAGCAATAACTTTTATGAATCAGTTGATAAAGATATTGTTAGTCGAAGATAGTGACGCAAACAGTATTGTTGTCAAAGCGTTGTTAAATGCAAATGGTTTTCGTGATGTTGCTCGGGCAAAAAGTGGTGAAGAAGCATTAATCCTGGCGGCATCCAATACCTATGATTTGGTGCTTATGGACATTCTTATGCCGGGAATCGACGGGCGTGAAACTACCAAACAACTTCGACAACTAACTGAACGATGGCGCACCGTTCCGATCCTAGCCATGACCGCCAATGATGCGGCCGACGAGCGCCAAAAATGTATTGATGCCAGCATGAATGGTTTCTTTACCAAACCGGTTCATAAAGAAGAATTGTTGTCGCTCATAAATAAAACCCTGGATGGTCATAGCAACCAAGATCAATCGAGCGAACTTGCAAACGTGGTGCCTACGGAAACATTGATTGATGAGCAAGTGCTCACAGCACTGGAAAAAAGTGTTCCGCCTGAGGCCGCCAAAAAAATGCTGAACGCATTTTTATTGGAAATGAATCAGCGTATAGAAAAATCTGAACAATGTGTGGAGCTTCTAGAACAAGACAGAAGCGACGAAACCTGGCTGGCGTTAACTCGCGAGTACCATACGTTGAAGAGTCTCTGTGGTACTTTCGCTGCAACCGGAATGCAGGCGATCTCTTTACAGTTAGAACAATCCGCAAAGAACCGGCAGCTTAATCCCCACCTCATGCAAGAGTTGGTCGAATCTGCTTCTCAAGTAAACAAATTTTTCAATAGTCATCTAAATCCAGCCGAGTAAAATTACATCTGCGCCGAACGCTCCAACAACTTCCGTTCCAGATCCACGATGCGCTGTGCAGATTGCAATCTGACCCTTAACTCGTCTGCTGTTGAAAATTTGCTAACGTAATCATCCGCACCGCCATCAATTGCCTTGACCAGATCGCCATCTTGATCATTCCCGGTGCATAAAATTGCGTAGGTATACTGTTCGAAATCTGCCTCACGAATCTTCTTTACCAACTCTAGACCATTAATAAAAGGCATATTCCAATCGCTAACTACTACATCATAAGATCTTTTTTGGAGCATATCCCATGCTTCGAGCCCATCACTGGCAGTATCAACGTCATGCCCTAGTTTTTGAATTATTGTGCGGATCATGATTAACATGTCTGGCGCGTCATCTGCTGTTAATATTTTCATCTCTACATTACCTTATAGTTAAACGACTATACCGAGATCGGCTTTTCTGCTGACTGTACAAATATTTTTTGAATTCTTCAGTTGACCAATACTGCTGATGCATCAAGCCAAGAAAAATCAAACCTGGCCAGTAAAGATAGACAAGAGTTTCTAGGTTTTCGGTTAAACTGTACATAAATAAAATAAGCGTGATGTGTATGGCTGGACCCGCTCGCGGGTTTGACTGGCTTTTAACGACTGCCACCACCAAAGTAAACAGCAGTGGTAACAGCAATGCCAAATAACCAACCAGTCCTTTCACAAACAGTAAGCCATACCAACTATGGTGAGAACCAATCGGCATGTATTCGACCAGATGCGGACCATCTTCCACCACACCGTGACCAAATATTGGTGCTTCCGTTTTCCAACGATAAATAGCAATGCTGGCAAGCGTGCCACGGACACGTGACGACTCGGCTCGCGCCGAGTGGATTGCATTGAGCGATTGATCCGCTAGTTCCACAGCTGGTGCATACAAAATTCCGGCTATTGGAGCAAAAATGGCCAAACTCATGATTACCCAAACTCTGGTCAAGCGTTTTAGCCCCCAACACAGTAACGGCAAGATAAGCAAACAAATCAAACCCATTCTGGATTGGCATATTAAAATCATGATTACTGAGGCAATGATTCCAATCCAGCGGCTCGAAGTCCTTTTTTCGAAGAAACTCAACGCGAGGTAGACGTTGGCAACCAGACCCAATGCCGGAGCCCAAGGCGCGAATAAGCGCCACCGTGGCACACCTTCCGGACTGCGACCGTACAACTGCACTTCAAAAAATGATTCATCCGCGACCACTTTTAGCGGCGACGTAAACAGATCTCCTGACACGCCAATATAAGGCAACACCAACAGAATCGGGATAAACAGCAAACACTGTTTACATAATTGGGTAACTGCTCGGATAATCAACTCTGGCCGTATATCAAGACACGCCAGTAGCGGAAAAACGGCTAGCAATGCCCAGCCTTTGGCCCAGCCGAAAGTTGACTTGATAGTTTTTCCCAGACCCAGTTCGAAATTGAAATGCCCCGCCAACAAGGCTAACAACATCATCAACATGCTGATCATCCATAACCACATGCCAAGCGAAATTCTTATGCCCGGCTTACCTTCGAACCAGTAAATGAATAACAAGCCAAGTAGACTCCAGCCTATGACTGGTGCGACCACGTACAAGGTGCCAGTAAAGTAGAAAATAAAGGTAAAGCGCAGGGCATACCAAATTACTTTCTCTTCTATGTTTTGCGGCTTTATATCTTTCGTTGCAACCATAAAACGAGAAGTCCAAGTGCGACGAAGAAACAACCGATAAAGGCGCCGATAAAAATATGCCACGGCTGAGGGCCGCTGCGTTTGTACGGCAATGTTGCATCCATGAAGACCTGCAATAGTGGGTATGACGCGTAAATATCCGTTTTTCCCGTATCGATTTTACTGACCGCAGAGGTAAAGATTGCCTCAGCTAATTGATGTTCTCTTTCGAGCTCGGCTAATTCGAACAACGTTTCGGAATCAGCCTGCATACGTTGCTGCTGGGTTTGGATCAAAGTTAGCAACTCCTGCTTTTTACCCTGCATACCTTCCAAAGCACTTTGTCGAGCAATTAGCTCATAGAACAATTCCGATCTTTTTGGATGTTCCGACAAAGAAATCATTATGAAGTCCTCTTCATTCATATCGGGAACCAGTTGTCTGGCGCGCCTCTTCATCGCTGCAATAGTTGACTGGTGCCTGAGTTTTTCTTGTTTAACTTTTGGATGATTCTCGCCCCACTTACTTCGATACGAAGCTAACGCTGAAGTGGCCGCGGAATTTTCGGTTAATAGCTCTTGGAAATAAGTGTCGGCTTGTAATGTCAGCGCCTGCGAGGCTTGACCAGGCTGCAAATCTACTATGCGCGACAAAGCCTGCATTTCTTGCTGCGCTTTTATAATATCCGCACCAAGTTGCGATTGTTGTTGTCGCAGCTGCTCCATCATGATTGGGAGCTGATTAAATTGCTCCACGGTTACAATTGACGAAGTACTCTGAAAATCGATCAACCGCTTTTTTGCATCACTTAATTTGTCAGTGAACCCTTCCAGCATTAACTCGATTCCATCCTCGCGTCTGGCAATTTCATCCAGTCTCAAACCCTGTAGTTCTTCTTGTAATGCCGTATATACCGCCTCGGTATTTTTCTTCGCTTGTTCGGGACTTGACCCCTTTACGCTGAGATAGATTAACGCGGTCTGATCGACGAGCTTTATGGTTGGTTTCGGAAACTGACTCTTTTCTTGTCCAGTTAATTCCGCAGCTCTTGCCATTACCTTTGAGCTCGTCGCAATGGATTTATAAATTACCTTCGGGCTTAAAGATGAACCGGAAAAAGGTGATACCACAGAGGAACTCGCTGTACCGATCCCAGACAAATCAACTTTTGCACCAATCGAAGAACCCGGTAGGTTAAGTGTCATTTTGCTTTCATACTTAATCGGCAACAATACCAGCGCAAACAATGCTACTGCACAAATACAGCCTGCTATCGAGAAAAAAATAATCGTATAGCGACCGGGACGGGAAAACCTGTGCATCTTGCCAACAAAAGAATCTAGGATCCGATGCAAGGGTGCCAAAATCCGCTGTATGAACCTTTCGATCATAATCCCTGGTCACCCAAAATTATTCTCAATGGCCCAAGGAAGTCACTTAGTGCTCTTCCTATGTCGCGCAAGTTTGTGATCTCCGAATCAAAGCACGCGATGTGATCTTCCGGCAACAAGTACGGATTCATAAGATCCTGATTCGGTGCATCCAGCATTTGTTTAAGGCTACGACGCATAACCCTCAAATTGTCTGTAACCGGATCTTTGCCCACCAGGATGATATGTCTGGAGGCATTTACACTGACGGTGCCACCCACGCAATTGCCTGACATAGCAGCTGTCAGTAAACGTGAACCGGGTGGTAAATTGTTGGTATATTTTCCCACTGAAGCTCCGGTATTGTTCCCGGCACTGATACTCAGGTTGGATATATAGGTACGAAACCCCGGGGCGGTAAGCCGCGAAGGCCTTAACAGTTCTTCTTGCAGGTAGCCAATCGACGGGACAATAATCTGGTCACCATCAACTAATACCGGGTCGATTGACTTCTCGCCACTTAATACGCCGCTTAGATCGATTGCGTATGAAACGCCGTTTCGGGTCAACGTAATATCCTTGAGATTTGCATCCGGTGCAACACCGCCGGCTGCACGAAGCGCCGAGGATAGTTTACGTTTGTAGGCGAAATCGCCACTCTCTTGTTCCTGATCGTATTCCATCTCGGTAGTCTTGCGATCATTAATCAGGGTATAGCCCGGGTTATTTACTGCGCCTTTAACCAAGATATTGGTTTGTGCCCATTGCAGAGGCGTAATCGTAACTTCAACGAACGAACGTTTGAAATATCCTTTGAGCACCAGGGAGTCTTCAACCAGGCGTTCCAGCTCGGGCAAGGTTTTGCCCACTGATTCGATATCCCTTAGGTAAGGCAAATGCAGAGCGCCATCGAGATCAACCTCAAATATGCCACTGAACTCTTCACCTTCCGGAATCATGACACGTACGCGATCACCCGCAGACAAGGTCAGTCGACTGGATGCCATCAATTCGGACCCGGGCAATCTATTGCCACTAAAACGCACCGGTTGACTGACAATCTCGTCGTACAACACCTCAACCTCGACACGGCGATTGATTTGCCGGCCGGCCGCCGTCGCGTTACTCGCGACCGCGCGGTCTGCACCATGGCCTTCAACTAGTGTTTGCGCTTTGTCAATATCCAAACCTTCAGCGACAAAACCTGCCACCTGCTGTGCACGGTGCTTTGACAAGCCGTAGTTATCACGGTAGAGATTGGCAACCGCACCGGACAATGGTTGATCATCGGTATGACCAATAAATTTCAAACGTAGGTTTTGCTTATCCGAGAGGCTGTTAATAATCGATCGCAAAGAGCTAACATAGTCTTCCGGAATCTGACTCTTGCCGGATTCGAAATAGATCGGGGCAATCATATTTGGTAACGACTTCGTCACTCGCTCACGTAACGCTCCAGGATCACCTTCTCCTGCCCAGGGCTGAGCCGGTCCCGGGCGCTGTTCTGAATAAGTTATCCGGAAAGCATCGCTGGTCAACGCTTCTGTTTTTGGCAAGATACCAACATTCGCACATGCACTTAGAAAAACCAGAATAAATACGTGAAATATGTTTTTCATTATACGCCCGCCATAGCATGAGACGCATGTTCTGCATCCCGGTAAGTTGGTAACACCTGCACAGTGCGGGTAAGAAACAGTAGCGTACGAATCGGTGGAGTTAAGTTGATAATCCCGAGGTCACCACCATATTTATTCAAACGCTGACGTATAGCGATCAGCGTAGATAATGCGTAGGTGTCCAACTGCACGGTATCTTGTAAATCAAGAATTAAGTGTGCAGTCGAATTACGAGCGACGTTTTCTTCTAACGCTAAAATACTCGCAGCATTTGATTGCGTGGCTTCCGAACCAATTTTGAGCATATAGGTCTGTCTATCTTTAATGTTTTTCATGTCAGTTCCGTGTTTACTTAATGCTGTTTAATCTGCAATAAGCGTGCCAAACGGGACGGTGGCTATAGTATTGGATATTTTGGGGTCCGATACTTTTAAACACCACGCATGTTTAGCAAATCGCAACGCAAAATGAGGATTCTGCAGAACACTTCCGCTTGCCGATTATCGCGACTTTTATGCCATATATCGTGCTTTACATCTCAACCTCTAGCAGGTCACCAAATCAGAAATCGGGCTCTAATATAATTACGCCCGAAACCGGAAAAAATTATGAACGACGAAGCCTTGCTCGACCCTGTACGTCTAACGGAAATAAAAACCTTGTTAGGTGACAATTTTGCGATGTTACTCGAGGTCTTCCTGAAAGACTCCCCCGACCAAGCCAGTAATATATGCAGCTGGACAGACCCAACTCAAAATCAGGGTGTAATGATGGCTGCGCACACTCTAAAATCTTCAGCTGCCAGCCTTGGCCTGAATAAACTGGCGACGCAATGTAATATCATTGAAACGGCTTGTCGGGAAGATGGCGAGATTGATATACCGTCATTGACGTCCGGCATGCAAATCCTCTTCGACGACAGCATTAATAGTTTGCGGGAGGCTGCGCTCAGCTAAAAGAAGTTAATAGCGCGCCAGAACCTCATAGAGATCTTCTAATACAATCGGTTTGACTAAATAGTCGTCCAGACCTTGTGAAAGAAATTTTTCACGATCACCACTCATTGCATTCGCCGTCAATGCAATGACCGGTACGGTTTTCCCCGTCTCTTTCATTTTTGATTTTAATTCTTTGGTCGCAGTAACTCCATCCATCCGGGGCATTTGAATATCCATTAAGACCACATCAAACTCACTCTGCTCGAATTTCTCTAATGCCTCAATGCCATCATTCGCTATTTCCACCCGATGGTTCTCTTTTTCAAGATAGGAACGTATAACCATTTGATTAACGGCATTATCTTCTGCGACCAGAATTTTGAGAATTCTGGAAGCCGGGTCTTCGGGAACATAAAGATCATCCTCGGTTCTGTAGCTCATAATCATCGAGCTTTGATCCGGACTTTGTATTCTTCTAGCTAATTTATACTGGGTAAATGGTTTGCTAATCTCTCCGGCGTTGCACAAATCGACAATTTTCCCGGCATCGATATTCAAGTCCTTTACACTTTTCAGCCCGATCCAGCGCCCGGTAATCTTTCTGTTGCCATGCGTGTGATCAAGCAAATACTTCCGCTGTGCATTAGTAAGGTAGTCCACATCTAGCAGTAAATAAGTATGCTTGCCGTGTTCGGAAAAATCGATGAACTGCTCTATCGATTCCACACTATCGCATTCATACCCCATACCCTTGACCATTTCGACATAAAGCTTGCGCAGGTGCTTGCGATGATGAAATACGGCGAACGTGGTATCAGGACGACGAGTTTCAAATGGCTGTCTATAGCCCGAAAACGGCAATTCAAACCAGAATGTGCTGCCCTTACCAAGTTCACTGTCTACGCCAATTTTTCCATCCATTAATTGCGTAGCAAGGCGCTTGCAAATGGATAAGCCCAGCCCGGTGCCCTCTACGCCAGAATACTCGGATTGTTGTAATTGCTGAAAGTCCTGAAACAACATTTGTTGATTTTTTTCTGAAATTCCCGCGCCTGTATCGTGTATTTCAAAGCGTATCCATAGACGTTCGTCTTTGCCTTTTATGGCAATTAACCTCAACAGAATGTAGCCCTCATTGGTAAACTTTATAGCGTTCCCGATAAGATTAATCAGTATCTGCCGAATTCGGATTTCGTCACCATTAAGCTCTATGGGAAGGGCGGGATCAACTATCGTTATAAGCTCGATATCTTTATCCGCCACTGGTACCGCTACAGCCGAAGTGACAGAGTCAATCAGGGGATGTAGATAAAAATCTTTGGGTTCGAGAACAACTTTACCGGCCTCGAGCTTGGACACATCCAGGATATCATTGATGATATTTAGCAAGGCCTCACTAGAACTCTTAACTACACTAACTTTGCGTAATTGTTCTTTGTTCAGCTCAGTCTCAAGCAACAAATTGGTCATGCCGATGATGCCATTCATCGGCGTACGAATTTCATGACTCATAGAAGCCAAAAAGGTCGACTTCGCCTTATTCGCTGCCAGCGCATGATCACGCGCTACTTCAAGTTCTTCAGTACGCAATTTAATCTGGTTATCCAGCTGGCTTGCCTGCTCTTTCAATTGATTATTTAACTCGTACAGCTGCAGACTTTTCTGTTCCAGTAAAGTCTCCGCCTCTTTGCGAGCGAGTCTTGCGCGCTCCAAGCGACGCTCATACTTTGCCTTGAGATCATCCATACGCTAGACCCTGGAGATTACAAACCTCACGTTCATACCATCATCACTAGAGCGATCTTCAATCTCGATTTCGACATTCTCTTTATAATATGTTGCGCACTCTCTCATCATACCTTCGGCCAATTTCGCAAACGGTCTTTTTGATATATAGATTAATTCAAGAGTTTGGTCGTCGAGCATTTGAGTTTCAAACGTCGGCAATTCTGCATCCGGGTAAAGTTTTTTTACCTCAACATGAATGTGATTTTCCACACTCTGCAAAAAATCAAAACTGCTGTTAACTTCAGCGAAGAACACAGGATATATTTTTGTAAAACGCTGGAATAAATAATGGCCGAATGCTTCGACCAACGCTGGTACTTCAATATCTGTTTCTTTACTAAGATGTGTGACCATCTGAAGTATTTCGGTATGACTATAGGTACCAACCGCGGTGTATGCACCGTCGCTTTCAAGTTCAGAAGCCTCAATAATGGTATCAACCGTGTCTGCAGAAAACTGCTGTTCTACCATGTCTAAAAATTCCGTGAATACAACACCCTTCATGTAAAAGTCCTTTTAAAAGCAGCGCGGTCGCCTCATTGCCATAATCTTACACTCGTATTTCCGGTTAAAACCATGATGTACGTGGCAAACGCAGATATTTATCGAAACAAATACTGACATTGCAGGGCCCGATCTTTGGATTTTGTCCCATGTTGACGTGCGCAGTACGCTGAGAGTTCGGTTACTACGAGATGAACTATTTAAAGCCTATCAGTCACAGATCGATTTGATTGAAGATCGCGCTGACAACATCTCTATCAAAGTTTAAAGTAGCGCTGATTACTGAAAATTTTCCTGCATCAAAAAGCTAAACCCTTCAAACTGGAACCTGATCACGCCATCCCATTCCGGGGTGGCTTTGGCCTGACCTGAAATCACTTGTTCAAATGCCGCCAATACATCGTTCAGAACATCCGGCTTTACCGCGGGTGTATTATGCGCGGGTAACAACAAAGTTAAGACTGGGGTCAATGCCGCCAGTCTTTTGATTGAGTCATGGTAGGCGCGTAAATCGGTTTCATCAGCAAACAACCAGATAGGTCCTTGGTAAAAACTATCTCCGGTCCACAAAAAACCTGCGGCTCTGTCCAGCAGGGCAACCGAGTCATCCGTGTGCCCAGGTATATGTAGCACTTCCAGTATTCGACCACCCAAATCAAGCTGTGAGCCGTCTTTGATCTTATTGGTTATTTTATAAGGATTAATTGTGTGGCTGTCAGATGTCACGCCGGCAGGTAACGGGCGACATAGTGCCGCCTGAGATGCTTCTTCTTTAACCGATTCATCATCAACACCACGACTACGGCCGATCGAAAAATCAGTCGAGACAGACGCGATTTGATCGAATTGGAAGTTGCCACCGATATGATCAATATGGGAGTGTGAATTAATCACGGTTACCGGTTTATCCGTAAGCTGATCGATAATTTCTTTGATATTTCCCAGACCATTGCCGGTATCGAATAGCAGCGCGCTTTGTGTACCGACAATCAGATAGGAAATCACTTCCTGCCATTGATGCGGTTCATAAATAGCCCAAATGCCTGCATCAATCTCGTAGACCTCAAACCAACCATTACTCACGGTATGTTTGGTTAGTTCAGCATAAGCGGGACGCGGTAGCTTGGCACAAAACTCACCGAGGGTATCGGCAATTTTCACCGTATCAGGCTGATCCTGCGCTGTGCCGTAGTTTTCCGACACGCAGGCTGAAGACAAGATAAGACTCAGCGTTACCACAAGGGGGAATCGAAAATCTCGCCGAAAAACTACCAAGGTATTTCCTGACCTTGATAGTCGTAAAAGTGCCCATTATCTTTAGGCTCAAGCCTGTCGATTACTTTTATCATCCCGGTAACGCTATCGGTTGGTGTAAGCCGGGCATTGGCACCACCAAGGTCTGTCTTGACCCAGCCTGGGTGCAAGACCACGCTAATATATCCTTGCGATAGCAATTCAGAAGCAAGTGACTTATTCAGCATGTTCAATGCTGTTTTGCTGGCACGATAATCATAGTCACCGCCACGACTATTCTGGATGCTACCCATGATGCTACTGATTTGAATAATTTTCTTAATATCACTGCGCTGCATGTTCTTGTACAAAGCCTGCGTAACCCGTATTGGTCCAAAGGCGTTAACCGCGAAGGTTTGCTCAATACGGTCAAAATCCAGCGTATCTAATGTGGCGGAGCGGTCGCCCCTAACACCGGCATTGTTTACTAAAATATCGATTTGAACATCTTTAAGACTATTCGCCAAAGTACTAATACTATTGGGATCAGTTACATCCAGCTGTTCAACACGTGCACCCAGAGTTTTTAGTTGCGACGCTTTTTCGGGCTTACGTGCGGTGCCAATGACCCGGTAACCCGCTTGCTTATATTGTTTGACAAACTCGAGACCGATACCGCGATTAGCGCCGGTTATTAACACGGTTTTTTGTGCTTGTGCTGGTACTCCGGCTTGTACCGGCTCCGGAAGAGTAGCCGAAATGAATGCAAGCAGCACAGTTATCAGAATCACGTTAAATAGTCGCATAGTCAAAATCCTCAAAAGCAAAGTTATTTTTTGTTGGCCGGATTGGCGCCATCAATTTCACGACCCTTTTTAAATATCATCCAGGCCACGATTGCAATATAAACAGCTGGACCGATATATATAAAAATATCCCAGGAAAATACAAACACAAAAACAAATGACACAGCGAGTCCAAACAAACCTAACAAGTGTCCCTTTAGCCAGGCAGACGTGATAACTTCGTTTACATTTTTGTTGTTCATTTTTATAGTTCCAATTTATATCTCGACGAGGCTCATTCTAAAACCCGAACCGGCACTGGCACGGCACACACGTCTACGTACCCGGGGCGCTCGTAAAACCACTCCTCTGGTCGATTTGCTCTAGACCTTATCAACTTTTCAAAGGCCCGGGTATCAGTGCGCATAACCTGCAGGTTCTGCTTTGCCTCTGCGGGCAAGTCAGCGGCGACCGTGATTGAAATAATCGGATTATAGTCCTGCGGTGACTTGATAAAACCTGCCGGCTCATAGCCACGCCGAAGCTGTTGCACGTACTCAAGACCCTGCAAGACCCGGCCAAAGACCGTGGTATTCCGGTCGAGGTAACGGGGCGCGTGTCCAATTACAATATAGATGGTAGCGCCACCACTATCCGCTTCATTGCCTCTGGCCATAGCCAATGCGCCAGGGCAATGCGTCATCCAGAATTCGGTTCCCTGTTTGTTTCTGGCAACCGGAAAACCACTGACGTAACCGCTTTGAGCCGCGAATCCATCATTTGCATCCACCAGGGTAAAAGTCGAGTTTATCGATCCTGTCAGATAAAGCTCCGCCGGAATTGATCTTTGCGCCGTTTGGATTGGTTTGACATTATCCTGCGGGTCACCGCCCTGTGCCACAAAACCTTCCGCGACTCGATAAAACGCCAGGCCATCGAAATATTTTTCGCGCACCAGTGCCCGGGTGTTGGCAACATGGCCGGGCGCAAATTCCGGCGCCATTTCCATGATGACCAAACCGGTTTCAAGTTGCAGATACAACAGGTTTTGCGGATCGGGGGTTCGCCAGTCTGAATCAACCGACTGCTTGATTATTTCTGCCGGGCTCATAACATCCGAAACCACCGGATTTGAATCCACACTAGCGCAACCAAGAATTACCACGCAGCAACACAGCAGCAATACGGCTCTAGTGTGGTTACCTTTTATCGTAACGTTCCGTTTAACTTTTGTAATTGTTGATTGCCCGGGCACAGGTCTTTTTCAGTCAGGGTATTCAGTGGCGTTGATGTGGTGTTAAGGCTGGTATGCAAATCCTGCCCGTCTTTTTCCAAATACAGCAGCCCCGTTAATATTTCACCTTGCTCCCGGTACTCGATAATTTTATTGGTGGCCTTCAGTTTATCGTGGACATCACTACTGTTATCCATTTTATGCAGCCACATGTTACTACCGTCGTGCAGCGTTACTTTCTGGGTTGTACCTTCCTCATAATCGGTCGTAATTTCATCGCGCATCGGTACAAAGTCGATCGTATTAGTGGCCGCTAAATGATCACGCACATGCTCATAACCTTTGGTTGATCCCGGATTATTATTAAAGGTTACGCAAGGCGAGATTACATCAAGAAACGCAAACCCTTCATGCTTTAGCGCCGCTTTAATCAATGGCACAAGTTGCCCTTTATCACCGGAAAAACTACGGCCAACAAAAGTGGCACCCATTTGCATGGCCAGGCTGCACAAATCAATCCCTTCATACGGGCTGGGTTCGCCTTTTTTACTGTGCGAACCACGATCTGCAGTCGCGGAATCCTGACCTTTGGTTAGACCATAACAACCATTGTTTTCAACAATATATAAAATATCGAGATTGCGACGGGTGGCATGTACAAATTGTCCCATACCAATCGATGCAGTATCGCCATCACCCGAAATACCTACATATTTCATTTGTCGGTTAGCCAGATTGGCACCGGTCGCAACCGATGGCATACGACCATGTACGGTATTGAAACCATGTGAATTCACCAAGAAGTACGCTGGTGTTTTTGACGAACAGCCTATCCCGGAAAGTTTGGCAACTTTGTGCGGCTGAATGTTCGCCTCAAAAGCCGCTTGCACAATCGCTGCGCTAATCGAATCATGTCCGCAACCTGCACAAAGCGTTGATAGCACACCTTCATAATACTGCCGTGTAAAACCTAATTCGTTTTCTGGCAATTCAGGGTGGCGAAATCTGGATTTAATAAATGTCATATTTTGATGTTCCGCAATTAGCCCGCTGCAGCGGTATCTTGTCCGGCATAGTGCTCGTTAACCTGATCGCAGATATTGCCTGCGGTAATCGGCATGCCATCATAGTTAAGCACTGGCACGAAATGTGCCGGCGTAATTTCCGTTTCATTAATGAGTAAAGTTCGCATTTGCGCATCGCGGTTTTGTTCCACGACAAAGACCAACTCGTTATCCTGGATAAACTTTTCAACCGCGGTAGTAAATGGGAAAGCGCGAATCCGACACAAATTGACCGGCAGACCCTGATCGGTCAGGCGGTCTGCGGCTTCTTTAACGGCTTGTTCGCTGGTCCCGAAATACAGCATGCCAATGCTTGATTCGGTATCGCTGGGTAGAAACTCCGCTTCCGGCACCTCGGTTTTTGCCGTTTCCCATTTCAATGCCAAACGATCTACATTACGTTTATAGGCGGCACTATCTTCCGTATAGACCGCGTATTCATCACGGGATGCACCGCGAGTAAAATAGGAGCCTTTATTAGGATGGGTACCGGGAATAGTGCGCCAGGGAATGCCGTCACCGTCAGTATCGTTATAACGTCCCCACCGCTCTGTTAGCGCATCCAGTTGATCGGCGTCCAGGACTTTGCCGCGGTTATATATTGTTTTATCGTCCCACTCGAAGGGTTCCGAAATCCAGTCATTCATACCCAGGTCCAGATCCGACAACATGATGACCGGCGTTTGCATGTGCTCGGCTAGATCAAAAGACAAGGCCGCCATGTCAAAACACTCTTTGGGTGTGGATGGAAATAGCAACACATGTTTCGTGTCACCATGTGATGCATAAGCACAGGCCATGACATCGGATTGCTGGGTCCGGGTCGGCATACCGGTTGACGGACCAGTACGCTGGATATTAAAAAGTACCACCGGCACTTCAGCATAGTAGGCCAAACCCAAAAATTCGCTCATCAGCGAAACGCCAGGTCCGCTGGTCGCGGTAAAGGCACGTGCGCCATTCCACATAGCGCCAACCACCATACCAATCGCCGCCAACTCATCTTCGGCCTGCACAATGGCGTAGTTTTTCTTACCGGTTTCCGGATCGACCCGAAATTGTTTACAGTAGCTGCCGAAAGCGTCGACGCAAGAAGTGGACGGTGTTATCGGGTACCAGGCAGCCACCGACGCGCCACCATAAACCGCGCCCAGAGCCGCAGCAGAGTTACCATCGATTAGTATTTTGTCACCGATCAGGTCCCGGCTTTCTACCCGCAAGGTACTCGGACAAGCATAATTCGCCTTGGCAAAATCTCTACCCAACTCTAGCGCGAGTATATTGGGCGGAATTATTTTTTCTTTGCTGGCGAACTTCTCTTTGATGATGCCGGTTATCACATCAAAGTCCATGTCCAACAAAGCTGCTAAAGCACCAACGTAAATAATGTTTTTGAATAATTGTTGCTGACGCGGATCGGAATAATTTTCCAGGCACAGGCGCGTTAAGGGCAAACCAATAAACGTCACATCATCTCTAAACCATGATTGCGCTAAAGGCTTGGTGTTGTCATAGACAAAATAACCACCGGCACGCACATCGGCGATATCCTTTTCCATACTCTGTGGGTTTACCGAAACCATCATATCGACACCCTGGCGGCGCCCCAGATAGCCTTTATCACTGACCCGTACTTCGTACCAGGTTGGCAAACCTTGAATATTGGAAGGAAAGATGTTTTTGGGACTAACCGGCAAACCCATCCGGAAAAGCGACTTGGCAAACAAATCGTTGGCACTGGCCGAGCCGGTGCCGTTGACATTGGCGAACCGAATCACCAAATCATTTAGTGTAGTAATATTATTCATAAGCGACTATTGGTGTGGCTTTGGTGACTTGATACAAATACTTTTGCATATCCCACGCCGAGGTTGGACAACGTTCTGCGCAAAGGCCGCAATGCAAACAGACATCTTCGTCTTTCACCATTACGCGTCCGGTTTTCAAACCATCGGCAACATACAAATCCTGCTCCAGGTTTTTAGCTGGCGCCTTGAGGTTTTCCCGTAACTCCGCTTCGTTCTCGTGGTTGGCAGTGAAAGTAATGCTGTCGGTTGGACAAATGTCTTCGCAGGCGTCGCACTCGATGCATTTCTCCGCGGTAAACACGGTTTGCACATCACAGTTCAAGCAGCGCTGTGCTTCTGCAAATGCCGTTTGCTGATCAAAACCCAGTTCCACTTCGATCTTTCGACTGCTCAAGCTCTGTTCAACCTCGGCATGCGGCACCAGATAACGCTCCTCATGATCTATAGGACTGTCATAGCTCCACTCATGAATTCCCATTTTTTGACTAACGAGGTTAGTCGTCGGTGCTGGTCGGCCAGTCTCGACATCATGTCCATGACATTCCAGATCGATCGAAACTGCCGCCTGATGCCCATGCGCGACCGCCCTGATAACGTTGTCCGGACCCAGCGCCGCGTCACCACCGAAAAAGACTTTAGGATGCGTAGACTGAAAAGTTTTGTCATTCAACACCGGCAAATCCCACTTACCGAATTCAACCCCAATGTCCCGTTCTACCCATGGCAACGCATTGTCCTGACCGATGGCGATACAAACGTCATCACATTCGATAAAGACATCGTCCTCGCCGGTCGGGATTAGCGAACGGCGACCGTTTTCATCATACTCGGCTCGTACCAGCTCGAACTTCATGCCAATCAGTTTGCCATTATCATGCACAAATTCTTTCGGCGTATGGTTTTCAAGCATTGGCACACCTTCACGCTCGGCGTCTTCAATCTCCCATGGTGATGCTTTCATATCAACCTTAGGGCTTCTTACCACGACATGCACGCTATCTGCACCCATGCGTAGCGAAGTTCGACAACAATCCATAGCAGTATTACCACCACCTAAAACAATGACTTTTTTGCCAATCTTGGTGGTGTGCTCAAAAGCCACGCTTGAGAGCCAGTCGATACCAATATGAATGTTGTTATCCGCCTCTTCGCGCCCCGGAATTTTTAGATCCCGTCCGCGCGGCGCGCCGGTACCAACAAACACTGCGTCGTAACCTTTATCGAGAACGTCCTTAAGGCTATCGACATAGGTATCAAAAGTACTGATAACGCCCATATCCAAAATGTAATTAACCTCCTGACGCAATACTTCAATCGGCAAACGGAATGCCGGTATTTGACTCAGCATAAAACCACCCGCTTCCGGTTGGTCGTCGTACAAGTCGATCTCGTAACCTAATGGCATAAGATCCCGCGCCACTGTAAGAGACGCCGGACCGGCACCAATCAACGCAATCTTCTTGCCATTCTTCTGAGTCGGGATCTCCGGCATACGTGCGATTACTTCAGCATCATCTTTATTATCAGCGGCGACCCGTTTTAGTCGGCAAATGGCAACGGGTTTGTCTTCAACGCGATCGCGGCGGCAAGCCGGCTCGCAGGGCCGGTCGCAGGTTCGCCCGAGCACGCCCGGAAAAACATTCGATTCCCAATTAACCATATAGGCATCAGTGTACCTACCAGCAGATATAAGCCGGATATAGTGGGGTACAGGTGTATGTGCAGGACAAGCGTACTGGCAATCGACTACTTTATGAAAGTACTCTGGATCTGAGATATTTGTCGGTTTCAAGCTTTACTCCCCGAAGATTTACCGCCGTGTATAGTGTAATCAAAAGGTAACAATTTGCCTACCTTGCAGCCCACTTTAGCACCTACATTATGCGCTTAATTTTCGGCGGGGAAATATTGCGCCTTGATTCGGTCGCAAAATGCGACCAGATTCGGATACTGTCTGGCAGCATCATTGAGATCATTATCTACTGTGGCCAATATCAATTCAGCTAATATGCCATAGGCCGCCGCATCCAGCGAACAAGGCTGGTCACCCATAAAAAACGGTTTATCAGCCAACAAATCCGACAATGACTGTAAATTTTGTACGCCGATATGCAATAACTCGGTATTACTATGACGCCCCATGCCGTGTGCTTTGATGTCTTTGATAACACCTTTTCTGATTACACCCGGAAGGATTTGTTTGAGCGGGAATGGCATATCCGAGAATAAAGTTTCACGTGTGGTCGGCCAGGTATCCATATTTACCCATCTAGAATTTACCAAGCACCAATAAAAATTCTCGTCAATTGATTTGGTTACCAGATAGCTAACAGCTTTTTGTTCGGCGCTTAGCCAACTGTCTAGGTCGGCGTTTTTCTCGGTCTTTAGGTATTCTATGATCTGCTGGGAATCGGGGACAATTCGCTCACCATCCAGAATAATCGGCAGCTTTTTTTTCGGCGCTATTTTTAAATTGTCGATGCCGTTTTTATACTCAAATGGCACGCCCGCCATACGCATATAAGCATCAACTTTAAGCACAAATGGACTGGCATCAGGCAAGCCAAACGCAGGACCAAATCCGCACAATGTAATCATGTGTCGCCTCCCGGGAAATTCGAGAATTCACCATACAGTTTTCAGCAGGCGAAAAAAAGAGGCGGTCAAAGACCGCCTCTTTAAGGTACAACCTTATAACTATCTTAAAGCTTGTCTGCCCACTTATTTGCCACTTTGTGCGCAGCTTCTTTACCACCCAGACCAAAGGCGATCGCGGTAGCAATTGCAATAGCGCCAAAGGTGAAGCCGAAGGCCATGTTAACGATGTTATCCGCGAGACCCATTGCTCGTAGACCCATTGCCAACACCAGACCAAGAATGGCGATGCGTGCGATATTCGCAATACCGCCCTGT
>CAZUMV010000008.1:0-2891 GCA_964621435.1 uncultured Thiotrichales bacterium
CTTGAATTTGAGATTGATATTTTTAATCGTTCTTTGCCATCTTCATCTTTGAAATTGTGTTCGCTAACTTTTATTAGAGATAGCAGTTCAAGGCGCTTTTGATCCCGTAGCGATAGCGAAATGGATTCGCGTAGGTGGCAGTCATAAAGCGAAATCCAACTATCTGAATAGTCAGACAATACGCCGGTATACTCAGTTTTTGTTTTGTCGATTATTTGTTCGAGAATAACCCGGTCGCCGATATGTTGTTCCAGAATCGGGTCGTAAGCTTCGCTTAACAGGCCGGTCGCAGTACTGCTCAACTGTTGTAGTTGATCACCGGTGCCAACCGAAACACTTGTTCTATTGGAGTGTTTTAACAGCATGCCCATGGATTCGTTAATCGCATCCCGAAAGGTATTCAGGAAGTTACTGATTTTCCTTGCCAGCACTACATGCCAGTGTTTATTTATTACGGCTTCCACTTGTTGTAGTCGACGAGTTTTGTTTTTGTCGTCCAGCTCATCATGGAAACGAAACAAGCCGACTATTTCCGGATACTCTCCTTTATAGATGAGGCAGCTGCTGGCAAGATTTCCGCGACGATTTCGGTGCGGCTCCGAGAATGAAAACTCCAGACCATTCGAGTAGACCTCAACTTCTCCCCACACGTCAGCCTTGCTATGGCGTTTGGCGGTCACATGAAAGTTCTCAAGATCCTTCAGGACACGGTCTTTACGCCTGTGGCGCGCGACCGTGCCGACCGTCGCGGTCAGAAAGACTAAAATTATGCTGAGGATGAGAATATTATCTAACGGCATTTTTGAAATTTGGGCTTCATCGCTTGGTATTCTAACAAGGTAAATAAAAAATCACCGTGTCTGCTTCAAAAGAATATCTTTTTCCTAAGGATGCGGTGATAATTTCTACACAAAGATCATCACAAGAGATATGAATGAGATTAAATCAATTTTTGGTGTTACTACTACTGGCGGCAATTTGGGGTGCATCTTTTATATTTATGCGGATTGCCGCCCCCGAATTTGGTCCGATTCCGCTAATTGGATTGCGGGTCGGGATAGCCGGACTGATTTTATTTGCCTTTACCGCCATGCGCGGTAACTTGAAGGAATTGCGTGGCAACGAAAAGTTTTTTCTCATTACTGGTATCACAACTGCAGCAATTCCATTTAGCCTGTTTGCTTATGCAACAACGCTCTTATCCGGTGGCTTTACATCAATCTTAAACTCACTGGCACCCTTGTTTACCGCGCTAGTTGGTTACTTTTGGTTACGAAACTACTTAACCGGTCCCGCTGTATTTGGTTTGTTACTTGGTCTCGCCGGTGTGGTATTGCTTAGTCTGGATTCAACCAATCTCGTTGGTGGTAAACAATGGTACGGGGTGGTGGCTGGAATAAGTGCTACCATGTTTTATGGTTTTGCCGCCCACTACGCAAAAGAATATAGTAAAGGAATTTCTACCATTACCATCACGACCGGTAGCTCAATCGGTGCAACTCTCGCAATTTTACCGTTTGTGATTTATTTTTGGCCGCAAGTTAATCCTAGTGTTACGGCTTGGTGTGCTGCAATACTATTAGCTGTTTTTTGCACCGCTTTGGCACATCTAATGTATTTCTGGTTGCTGGAACAAGTCAGTGCGCACAGTGTCGTATCGGTTACATTTATGATTCCGGTGTTTGGCATGTTGTGGGGATATTTGTTTCTAGACGAATCCGTAACGACGTATATGCTGCTGGGTTGTGGCGTGATTTTATTGGGTGTCGCACTGACCATTGGTTTGATCGGCGGTAAAACTGAATAACGAAAGTCATAGCGACTCGGCTATTAATATCTCTGCGTTCGCCGGAAAAACAGTGGTCAGAAAAAAGGCCAGCGTTATGCTGGCCTTACGGTTACTTAATGGTAAGCGGATTTATCAGTTCACGGTATAGCCGCGGGAAATCATGCAGCTCTCTAGTGCCAGAGTAAATCCATCGGCCTTGTAAGCATCGTAGGTAGGGTAAGGTATACTCGGGTCAAAGTTGGTTTCTCGTACTGACCATTCATGACATTCGTCCAGATCCAGAGACATTTGCGCCTCGCTTTGTCCGGCGTTCGGATAATAGATCGGGCCGCCGTCGTTATAGGCCAGGTACATACCTCCCTCAGGTTCGCTATAGCTTTCCTCAACATAATTTACTTCTTCTTCATATACCGGTTTTTCGACTACAATATATTCACTGGTATTAGGTAAGTACCGGTAGTAGTTATTATAGGAATTGAAGTACAGCGTGTTTCCTAAATAAAACCCAACAGCATAACGAGGCAACGTGTTGATCCGAAAACCGATTGGCGCTGATACTAGCGCAAAGCGACGGTGGTTGTTTTGATAGGAAAAGTACAGGCCACCGTAGGCATAATATTGGTTGTTTCGAAAGCTGAAGCGATCGTAGTAGCTCGGTAAGTGATTAGCGTAATACCCGGGGCGATAGGCCTGCCCAAAGGTATTTTGCCAAACACCGTAAGATTGCTCTATTGCGAAGCCGTAGCCGGCATTGCTGCTATACCACCAGCTGGGATACGTTGTCGGGTTGTAGCGATTATTGTGCGTCAAGTGCCACGGGCGATAATGGTGCAGTGGACGATTGTTGCGATCGTTACCGGCGCCACGCGTGCGATCATGGTCGCGGCGTAATCCGGTACTTATCCCCGGCTTGCGAATGATCTGACCGAAATTGTTGTTGGTCGAATTGTTGTTTGGAAATGTCCTGAGCCGGGAAGACGCGGCCGCGGGAGCCTTGTACGGGTTGCCTTGCGGCCGATAGGCATTAGTTTGCGGCCGGTAAGCATTACCCTGCGGCTGGTAACGATTAGTCGGCGGCGTATAGGCACTAGCCGCGCGACTG